>NZ_QETG01000027.1:0-48694 GCF_003105055.1 Acinetobacter sp. AM
TGCAATCGCAGCAGTTAAAGTAGTTTTACCATGGTCAACGTGACCGATTGTGCCCACGTTTACGTGTGGCTTATTACGTTCAAACTTAGCCTTAGCCATTTGATTTTCCTTTTTAAACTACTCATGCAGGATTACTGCATGAGCAACTGGTTATTAACTAAAAAATTAGTTTGGGCTTATAGTAATCGAAAGATTACTCGTCGTCACCTTTTTTACCGCCAGATTGGAACTTAGCGATAATGCCTTCCGCCACGTTACGTGGAGTTTCAGCATATTTAGCAAATTCCATAGAGTAAGTCGCACGACCTTGAGACATAGAACGCATTTGAGTCGCGTAACCAAACATCTCAGCCAATGGTACTTCAGCTTTAATTGCTTTAGTTCCACCAGGTAAATCGTCCATACCTTGAACCATACCACGACGACGGTTTAAGTCACCCATGATATCGCCCATGTAGTCTTCTGGAGTTTCTACTTCAACTTTCATGATTGGTTCAAGCAAGATAGGATCTGCTTTCATGAAACCATCACGGAATGCGTAAGAACCAGCCATTTTGAACGACAATTCGTCAGAGTCGACATCGTGGTAAGAACCGTCAAATAATGTCGCTTTAATACCCACAACAGGGTAACCAGCCAAGACACCATTCTTCATACGTTCTTGAATACCTTTATCAACCGCACCGAAGAATTCTTTAGGTACCGTACCACCTACAACTTCTTCAGCGAATTGGTATTCTTTACCAGCTTCTTCAACATCCATAGGTTCTAAACGAACATATACATGACCGAATTTACCTTTACCACCTGTTTGACGAACGAACTTACCTTCTTGCTCAACAGTCTTTTTGATTGTTTCGCGGTAAGCAACCATTGGTTTACCAATGTTCGCTTCAACACCGAATTCACGCTTCATACGGTCAACGATGATGTCAAGGTGAAGCTCACCCATACCAGCAATAATGGTTTGACCAGATTCTTCATCTGTACGAACGCGGAATGATGGATCTTCCTTAGCCAAACGACCTAAAGCAATTGACATTTTTTCTTGGTCAGCTTTAGTTTTTGGTTCAACAGCCAATGAAATTACTGGCTCTGGGAATTCCATACGTTCAAGCGTAATGATGTTTTTCTCATCACATAATGTATCACCCGTTGTAACGTCTTTAAGACCTACACACGCTGCGATATCACCTGCACGGATTTCATCAAGATCTTGACGTTCGTTCGCATGCATTTGCACGATACGACCGATACGTTCACGCTTAGATTTAACTGGGTTATAAACAGGATCACCTTGTTTAAGAACACCAGAGTAAACACGTACGAATGTCAAGTTACCTACGAATTTGTCGTTCATGATTTTGAACGCTAACGCAGAGAACGGAGCTTCGTCAGATGCTTCACGAGATGCTTTAGTTTCAGCTTTGTCGTCAAGAACACCTTCAATTGCTTTAACTTCTGTAGGAGAAGGTAAGAATTGAATTACAGCATCCAACATACGTTGAACACCTTTGTTTTTGAACGCAGAACCACAAAGCATTACTTGAATTTCAGATGCTAATGTACGAGCACGTAAGCCAGCGATGACGTCTTCTTTAGAAAGATCGCCTTCTTCTAGGTACTTGTCCATTAATTCTTCTGAAGCTTCAGCAGCAGCTTCAACCATCTTGGTACGCCATTCATTAGCAGTATCAACGAGGTCAGCCGGAATATCGCCGTATTCAAACTTCATACCTTGAGATGCTTCATCCCAGATAATCGCTTTCATTTCGATAAGGTCAACAACACCTGCAAACGTATCTTCAGCACCGATTGGCACAACGATAGGAACAGGATTACCGCCTAAACGAGTTTTAACTTGTTCAACAGCACGGAAGAAGTTTGCACCAGTACGGTCCATCTTGTTCACGAATGCTAAACGAGGCACTTTATATTTGTTAGCCTGACGCCATACAGTTTCAGACTGAGGTTGTACACCACCTACCGCACAGTAAACCATGCACGCACCGTCAAGAACACGCATAGAACGTTCAACTTCGATTGTGAAGTCTACGTGTCCCGGTGTATCGATTACGTTGATACGGTGTTGTGGGAATTGGCTACTCATACCTGACCAGAAACAAGTTGTCGCAGCAGAAGTAATGGTAATACCACGTTCTTGCTCTTGTTCCATCCAGTCCATTGTTGCTGCACCATCATGTACTTCACCAATTTTGTGAGATACACCTGTGTAGAACAAAATACGTTCAGTCGTAGTTGTTTTACCTGCGTCAATGTGCGCAGAGATACCAATGTTACGGTAACGAGAAATTGGAGTTTGACGAGCCATGATTTCTAGCATTCCTAAATTTTGTTGTTAAAACAGGACGCTTTAAGCTGCTTAGCAACTTAAAGCGATTTGATGACAATTATGTGAAAACATAATTGTCATTGTCCTGATTAAGGCCTGTTTTATCCGCTTAGAAACGGTAGTGAGAGAAGGCTTTGTTGGCTTCAGCCATACGGTGCACATCTTCACGTTTTTTAACAGCTGCGCCTTTACCTTCAGCTGCATCAAGCAACTCACCAGCAAGACGTAAAGCCATAGTTTTTTCAGAACGCTTAGCAGCAGCATCTACTAACCAACGCATAGCCAAGGCAGTACGACGGGATGGGCGCACTTCCATAGGTACTTGATAAGTAGCACCACCAACACGGCGAGCTTTTACTTCGACCATAGGACGAACTTTTTCAAGAGTAGTCTCGAAAAATTCAACTGGGTCTACTTTGTTTTTTTCTTGAACGCGGTCTAAAGCACCGTAAACGATACTTTCAGCAATAGATTTTTTACCATCTTGCATTACGTGGTTCATGAATTTAGCGATTGTTTGGCTACTGAACTTAGGATCCGGAAGGATTTCACGAGCAGCAACTACGCGACGTCTTGGCATTTTAAACTACCTATAGATATGACACTTCAGGTTAATCCAGCAGTGGTACAAAGTGTCATGTACCTTCGCTGGCCTTACTACACGTCGCTTGAATTTCACAAAATAAATGCAGAAATCAGACAAGCGAGACGATAAAGGATTGCAGTTCTAATGAACTAAGATTTTAATCTCGAAAGATTATTTCTTAGGACGTTTAGTACCGTATTTAGAACGTGACTGGTTACGATCTTTCACGCCAGCACAGTCTAAAGAACCACGAACGGTATGGTAACGTACACCTGGTAAGTCTTTAACACGACCACCACGGATAAGAACAACACTGTGCTCTTGTAGGTTATGGCCTTCACCACCGATGTAGCTAGAAACTTCAAAACCAGAAGTTAAGCGAACACGGCAAACTTTACGCATTGCTGAGTTAGGTTTTTTAGGTGTAGTTGTGTAAACACGTGTACAAACACCACGACGTTGTGGACAAGCCTTCAACGCAGGAACTTTAGATTTTTCAACTAAAGTCGTACGACCCTTGCGGATCAACTGATTTGTTGTTGCCATATGGCAATTCTCCCGTTAATAAAAAGCCCCAAAAAATACTACTTTTTGAGGGCATGCAATTGTAAGTCAAGATGCAAAAATGGTCAACATTCGAGAGCCCTTTATCCGTAAACCATCTTGCTTTTCTTAACGTTTTTTGAACAATTTTCGAGATTTATTTTTCATTGGGCGGGATTGGCTTTTTTGTAACCCTTTTTATAGGCACCTTACGTGGACGCTTTGCAGCCACTGTTGGCTCTGCCAAAGGGTTTTCAATTTTTTCCGAAACACCATCCACAATAACCTCTATAGCATCACTACTTGAGGTTAATGCAGGCTGTTGAAGCTTTACTTCTGCCCGTGGTTCAACCAAATGATCGGCCAATTTTTCTAAGCCTTGCTCAATTTTCTGTTGCTGCTCAGCTTCATGGCTTGGTTTTGGCGTAGTTTTTTTCTTTACGTGAACTTTGGTAATATTTTTATTATTTTCCAATGTGGTCTCAACTACAGCATTGATGGACTCTGCCTCAAGTAAACTGGGTTGAACCGTTTCGGTAAATAGTTTTGGTGTCGCTTGTGACAATAACGTCAATGAACGTTCATAGGCAGTGACCACTGAGAGTTCAAGGTCTTTATGTTGCTGGATATATTGACGTGCTTGAGCAAAAACCACTTGTGCTTTTTGATTGACATCTTCTATTAGTTTCCAACTATATACTGCACTTAACGTTGCACTTGCAACAGGCGTCAATTTGCTTAGGAAGCTATAGTTCGGGACTTTATTCATCCAAGCCCATTTATAATCGCCCTGCTCATTGTGTAGCCATTTTCTAAGCATTTCAATGTCATTGCTTGAGCCCAATAAATACTGCAACTGCCCAATATCATGTGTTTGCAACATTTTAGACACGGTTTTAACCGCCATTAATAAGGCTTGCTTCTCTGCAATAATTCCTAAATCAATTTGTTTGAAAATAAATTGAATAATTTCTTGTTCAGTATCTTTATTCAGCTCAAAGCCATAAGATCGCCCGACCTGATAAATGGTTCTCAGTGACAAAATTAAAGACAATGGAATATCGACACTTGAGCCAATGGTTCCCGTTGCCCCTGTAAGCAGGCCTTGTAAAGATGCAATCCATTTATTTTGTTCTGCTAAAGCCTGACTAATGCGTTTAGAACGATCAATATCTTGCGTTAAGCTTTCCAGATCACGCACCCCAGCCTGATCCAAAACATCATCGACAGAACTGATATCTGAACTAAAGGCATTCAGTTTTTCAAAAAAATAGTCGCTAATTTTGTCGGTATATTGTGGTGCAACAAAATTCGCCACATTATTCACTTTTGAATAATGACGCCCTAAAAGTTGTCGGGAAACTTGCGGAAAATGTTCTCGTAAAATCTGCTGTGCATCTTGATATTTTTGGGTCTCAAAAGCAGATTTAGAATGTGCTTTCCCCTCAATAAACGCTGAATTTCCCACGCCTTGCGGATAAGCTGAAATAGAGCCTGGTGCAACATGTTGCAAAACATCGATTCCAGTTTGGCTGAGCTTTTTAGCCACTCCAAAGGCATTTGAGAGGAATCCTGTTGATTGTTTATTATTAGCTTCTGTCATTCTTGACCCTTCTTGTTCAATTCTTTCATTTCTCGCTAAATACTAGGTATAGTCTAAGTTTATCTCAACATCAAACTGTTTCTTTTAGTTAAGAACTTTGCCTAAATTCACTTTTTTCCTTTCTTCCAAATACACATCATATTTGCCATAAGAATTCAAAATTCTTTCTGCTATCATGATTGCAAATCAAACATATGAAGACTTGTAGCATAAAGGCTCTCCCCTGATTGCATACAGTCATGCGAAATATCACCATATAAGGGATCTGTAGATGAAACGTGTTGTAATTACGGGTATGGGTATCAACTCATGCATCGGTAACACTTTAGAAGATGTCACTCATTCATTGCAAAACGGGATTTCTGGAACACGTTTTAACCCGACTTATGCTGAACTTAATTTCAAAAGTCACATCAGCGCAGCAGCAGAACAAAATTTTGACCACATTGACCGCAAATTAAAACGCTTTATGGGCGTATGTGCAATGTATGCGTATAACGCTGCAGTTGCTGCGGTAGAAAATGCTGGTCTGACCGCAGAGCAAATTGGTGGCAATCCTCGCTACGGTATTGCAGGTGGTTCAGGTGGTGGTTCAACAGCATCTGTCATCGAAATGAAAGAATTGCTCGACACTAAAGGTGCGCGTAAAGTTGGTCCTTTCTTCGTGCCACGTAACATGTCGAACACCATCACTGCAAACGTCGGTGTGGCATTTAAAATGCAAGGCGTTGCTCATACCATTACTAGCGCTTGTGCAACCTCTGCTGATGCAATTGGTTATGCCTACAACCTGATTCAATTGGGTAAACAAGACTTAATGCTGGCAGGTGGTGGTGAAGAAGATCACTGGTCTCAAAGCTTGTTGTTTGATGCGATGGGCGCACTTTGCTCGAAGTACAATGACACGCCAGAAACAGCTTCTCGTCCATATTCAGCAGACCGTGACGGTTTTGTCATTGCTGGCGGTGGCGGTTTCGTGGTGCTTGAATCGCTTGAACACGCTCAAGCACGTGGTGCCAACATTTTAGCCGAAGTAGTGGGCTATGCTGCAAACAGTGATGGTGCAGACATGGTTGCCCCGTCTGGTGAAGGCGCAACACGTTGTGTACTTATGGCGCTAGAAGAAGCAAAACAACACGGCGTAGACAAGATTGACTATGTGAATACGCATGGTACGTCGACACCTGCGGGTGACGTGACTGAATTATTGGCAATGGAACGTGCATTTGGTGAAGGTCAAGTTCCTCCACTTAGCTCGACCAAGTCAATGACAGGTCATAGCTTGGGTGCTGCTGGTGTACAAGAAGCGATCTACTCAGTACTGATGATGCAAAATGACTTTATTGCACCAAACATCAACGTGACTGAACTAGATGAAGGCGCAAAACCATTTGATATCGTGCTTGAAAAACGTGACGCAAAATTGAATACTGTGATGAGTAACAGTTTCGGTTTTGGCGGCGTAAATGCATGTCTCATTTTCAAAAAGTGGGAAGGCTAAGCCGCCCATTTTAGGGTGACTTGATGGATGCTCCTTCTGATGCTTTCTTGTGGGTAAAAGCATTACATATTATTGCCGTGGTGTGTTGGTTCGCTGCATTGTTCTACTTACCACGGCTCTATGTTTACCATGCCATGAGTGATGATGCCGTTAGTCATCAACGTTTCGAGGTCATGGAACGTAAATTGTACCGTGGCATTATGTGGCCATCGATGATTGCGACATTGATCACGGCACATTTTTTGGTGGATTGGGGTGATGCAACGCGCCACTACCATGAAGCATTATGGTTTTACCTGAAAGTCGGCTTGGTTGGACTGTTGGTGATTTACCATTTTGTCTGCGGTTATTACCGTAAGAAATTAATTGGTCACGCACATTACAAGTCACACAAGTTCTGGCGCTTCTTTAATGAAATGCCGACCCTAATTTTATTTGCTGTGGTGATTTTAGTCGTAGTCAAACCGACATTTTAAAATCCCACAATTAAAAAGCCCCGATTGATTCGGGGCTTTTTAATGTCTGTAAAAAATCAACAGCACAGCTAAAGATCAGCGCTATGACCGTATCCAAGCTTGACGAATTTTTAAATTGAGCGGGGTCGAATAATACTTTTCAATCGCCCAACTCAAAATAAACACTGCGATAAAATAAACAGGCAACAACATCAGCTTTTCAGCCGCTACAGTTTCTTTGGGGAAATACACCACTTTCATTAAGCCGAGAATAATCAAATGAAACAGATACATTTCATAGCTACGCTGTCCAATCCAGACCAAACTCCGTGCCGCGTATGAGACAGGTTTAACTTTGGGATCTTTGGCAAAACATAATATCAGTAACGCCGTAAATAGCGCAAATACACTGATGCCCCAAGTACTTACCTCTTTGATCGGTGCATAAAAATATAAAGCAGCCATCAGTAATATGGTCACAACAACGATCACTCTTGGACTGTACATGGCAGCTTTAAAATGCTGTACATACATTGCGGTGAGGCAGCCAATCGCAATGCCATCAAAACTAGAAAAATAGTGATACAGATAAGCGCCGCTTTCCTCGCCAAAATGTAAAGTACGAAAATACGGAGCATAAGCGATTGCTGCGAGTAAAAAAACAATAAAGCCTTTGCCTCGACCAAGCCCTAAACACAGTACAGGAAAGACTAAATAGAAAACCTCTTCAACCGATAAAGACCACAATACGCCCAAAGCATAGTTGACCCAACCGTATTTGATAATCAGTAGATTCATCCAGAAGCTAAAAGCGGAAAGGACAGTCACAGCATAGGACACCTCTACGCCATTGGGCGACTGATTGAGAAAAGGTTGTAATCCTAAACTCCCAAGCACACTGACCATCACGACCAATAACACCAGACACGGCATAATTCGGGCAATACGACGGATATAAAAATCTTTCAGCTTAATCTGCGCCAAAGACCCACTGCGCTGCAAGGTATGCTGGGTAATCAAAAAGCCCGAAATGACAAAAAACATGGTCACACCATAGTTGCCATTTCTTGCAATTAAGGTACTGAAGCTTTCGCCCCCAATTTGGATGCCGAGAAAGGTATCGTGTAATTTATATGGAATATTAAAATGGTGAATCAATACCAAAAGGATGGACACTCCGCGCAGGATGTCGATTTTATAATTACGCATAAACCGTTGTTAAAATTTTAAAGTGCTTCATTAAAAGTTAAACCACCTGATTTAAACAGCTTTTATGCATAAAATCATACAATTATCTAACACTCCATTAGCATCTATTTATTCAGCTCAAACAAAAAGAAAGCCCTGCTTACGCGGGCTTTCTCTCAGATATCGCTAGTGAAGGATCAGTTTTACTTAGCTATCGAGTTGCTGTCTTA
Source organism: Acinetobacter sp. AM (assembly GCF_003105055.1). Lineage (NCBI taxonomy): Bacteria > Pseudomonadati > Pseudomonadota > Gammaproteobacteria > Moraxellales > Moraxellaceae > Acinetobacter > Acinetobacter sp. AM. Next base: position 8,460 of record NZ_QETG01000027.1, read on the forward strand.
ACATACGTTTTTTCACACGTGGTAAATACAACACACGATAAGTAGTGGCCAAAATAATTAACCACACTGGACTAATGATTAAGGCACGTAAAGTATCGGGTTCTAAACTTAAAATGACCAAGGTAAAGAAAAGGAAAATCAATACCACATAAGACATCCACACCCCACCTGGCATTTTAAACTTCGATTGTGCATGTAATTCAGGACGCAGTTTACGGTAGCGTAAATAGCACACCATAATGAGTCCCCAAATACTGATAAATAGAATTACACACAATGAACTTGCTAAGGTAAAGGCTTCCACCGTGTTCGGCACGAAATACTGCAGCGCTGCACCTGCCATAATAAAGATGCAAGAAAATAACAAGCCTTTGGCTGGAACCGCACGACTGGATAATTCACCCAAACCTTTAGGTGCTTGACCATCACGAGATAAGCCAAACAGCATACGACTGGTCGAAAACACGCCACTATTCATCGAAGACATGACGGAAGACAGTACCACCAAGTTCATAATGATGGCAGAAACTGGAATACCCGCATGTAAGAATAAGCTCACAAATGGGCTTTGATCCGCTGGAATCTGATTCCAAGGTGTTACTGACATCACAATAAATAACGCCAATACATAGAATAAAATGATTCGGGTTGGAATTGCATTCACCGCTTTCGGTAAGTTTTTTTCTGGATCTTTGGCTTCAGCCGCCATGGTTCCAATTAATTCCACACCCACAAAAGCAAAGAGTGCAATCTGGAAACCTGCCAAGAAACCACTGGTACCTTTAGGGAACATTCCACCATTTGCCCAGACATTACTAAAGCTGGCAACTGAGCCTTGTGGTGCTTGGAAATGACTGAACACCATAAAGCCGCCGATGACAATCAAGCCTAAAATGGCTAAAATTTTGATCAGTGCAAACCAAAATTCGATCTCACCAAAGAGCTTGACAGTTAGAAGATTCAGTCCAAGTACAAACAATACACAACCCGCACTGATCAACGCTTGCCCTATGGGCGTAAACGCCATATCGGGTGGTAACCAGAAATTCAGATAATTAATAATGGCCGCAAGGTCAGCTATACCGACCAAGACCCAACCTAGCCAATACGACCAGCCGATATAATAGCCCGCTGCAGGACCAATTAAATCGTGTGCCATATCGATGAAAGATTTGTAATGCAGATTGGAGAGTAGAATTTCACCTAATGCACGCATAAGGAAAAAGAACATACCACCAATGATCATATAGATCAGTAAAATTGAAGGTCCAGCGAGGGAGATGGTTTTCCCTGAACCCATAAATAAACCTGTACCAATAGCTCCGCCAATTGCAATCAATTGTAAATGACGATTAGAGAGCTTGCGTTGCAACTCGTGGGTCGCTTGTTCAGCTTTTGGCTCACGCATTGTGGTCATAACTCAACATCCTTTTTTAATTCCTTTATATGACTTAACCCAGATCTAGCTCCTCTCGAGCAATAACATTGATCTAGGGCTAAGCCCTTATCCTTAACAATGTAATCCTTAACCTTCGTGGTTAGTCAGTTGATCACTTTGCTCATTACTTGCGTCCTCCATTCCATGGATGATTACTTACTTTTGTGCCGCAATTACCGCAATTTCAATGAGCCATTTTGGATTGACCAAATCGGCTTGAATGGTAGCGCGTGCAGGCGTTGCATGGTCTTTTAACCAGTCAATCCAAATTTCATTCACCACTGAAAAATCAGCCAAATCTTTCAGAAAAAGTTGTGTCGACAAAATACGGCTTTTATCACTGTTGGCTTGTGCCAAAAGCTGATCAATGGTGTTTAATACATCTTGAGTTTGCCCCGTAATATCCAAATCAGGATTTTTAGGCACCTGACCCGATAAATACACCACGTTGTTAAAAACCGTCACAGCACTCATTACAGGAGTGGTATTAAAGCGCTGAATATCTTGTTGTGACATGGTTAAAATTCCTTATTCCTGAATTGAAAAATTGACGCGTGCAGTGACTGCACACATCAGTTCATAGCCAACGGTGCCAGAGGTTGCTGCAACCTCATCAATCGGCAATACCGCCCCAGTGCTCGATTGCCCCCACAACACCACTTCACTGCCAATTTGGGCATCCAGAATTGGATCAAGGTCAACGGCAAGCATGTCCATGCTGACACGCCCTAAAGTACGGGTACGAATGGAGTTCACCAGTACAGGGGTGCCTGTCGGTGAGATGCGTTGATAACCATCGGCATAGCCACATGCGACAATACCAACCCGCATTGGTCGGTCTGCGACAAAACTAGAGCCATAGCCAATACTGTCATTTGGATTTAACTGTTGAATCGAGATGATTTCACTGCGCAAACTCATACTCGGTTGTAAATTCCAGTCTTGAATCGTATGACGTGGAAAATCAGGAGAACTGCCGTAAAGCATGATGCCGCTACGCGCATAATCCGAGCGTAACTGGCTAGAGTATCTTAAAATTGCGGCACTATTACTGACCGAACATGGCCCTGGATACTGTTGCAAAATCTGCTGGAACACTTGATGCTGATATTCAATCCCAGATTGCCCTTGACGTTCACCATCGGCATCTGAGAAATGCATCATGTGTACCAAGTCTTTAACCGAAGCTAAACCTTTCAGTTGTTGCCACGCGTGTACGTAGTGTTCTGGCGTAAATCCTAAACGATTCATGCCATTGTTCATTTTTAAGAACACTTTAAATTGTGCGGCAACAGGAAACTGCTGTAACCATTGAATTTGCAGTTCATTATGTACAGTAAAACTCAATTGATACTGTGCACAATCATATAAATCTTGCGGCGAGAAAATACCTTCCAGTAACAAGATTTCTCCTGTCCAGCCCAAAGCACGAATACGTTTGGCTTCTTCGATATCAAGCAATGCAAAACCATCGGCAGATTTAAATGCCTGATATACGCGTTCAATGCCATGCCCATAGGCATTGGCTTTGACCACGGCAAAAACTTGGCTGTCTGGCATTGCGGCACGCGCAATTGCCAGATTATGTTTGAGTGCGGATTGATGAATCACCGCAGTAATTGGACGTGGCATAACCCTTCTTCCCTAAAGTTCAAACAATTCCCTGAATTCAGGAATTATGCTGCACTTAAATAACGTTCAATCGACAGACCATCAATGCTGATATCTGGTTTATGGTTCATCACCAAGTCACTGATCAGCTTGCCTGAACCACATGCCATGGTCCAACCTAAGGTGCCATGTCCTGTGTTCAAGAACAGATTTTTAAAGCGAGTCGCCCCAATAATTGGCGTACTGTCTGGGGTCATTGGGCGTAAGCCTGTCCAGAACGTTGCATTAGGTAAATCACCGCCAGGGAATAAATCTTTGGTCACCATTTCTAGTGTGCCACGGCGATCATCATTCAGTTTCAAGTTGAAACCGCTTAACTCTGCCATACCACCGACACGGATACGTTGATCAAAACGGGTAATCGCAATTTTGTAAGTTTCATCCAGTACGGTTGATTGTGGTGCAAATGCAGGATCGATAATTGGCACCGTCAATGAATAGCCTTTGACTGGATAGACAGGTAGATTTAACTCAAGTGGTTTTAAGAAATCACGTGAATAACTACCGAATGCCAACACATAACGGTCTGCGGTCAATACTTGACCATTCACCACTACACCTTTGATTTCATCGCCTTCAACCACTAAACGCTCGACGTTCTGGTTAAACAAGAACTTCACACCTTTGGCTTTGGCAATATCTGCAAGCGAATTGGTGAACTTATAGCAATCGCCCGTTTCATCATTTGGCAAGTGTAAACCACCAACCAATTTATCTTTGGCAAAGCCCAGTGCAGGTTCTACGCGAGCCAAGTCATCTTTCAATAACAATTCATGTGGTACGCCACACTCTTTTAATACTTGAATATCACGTTGTACCGCTTCTAATTGCGCTTCATTACGGAACACCTGTAATGTGCCTTTTGAACGGTTTTCATAACTGATTCCTGTGTCTTTACGCAATTCACGTAAACAATCACGGCTGTATTCCGCCACACGGGTCATACGTTCTTTATTGATTGAATAGCTTTGCGCATTACAGTTTTTCAGCATTTGTGCCATCCACTGTAACTGCCACATGCTGCCATCCATATTAATCGCCAATGGTGCATGATGCTGGAACATCCACTTCACGGCTTTAAATGGAATGCCCGGTGCTGCCCAAGGGGTCGAATACCCTGGCGAAATTTGCCCTGCATTACCAAAACTTGTTTCTTCTGCTGGACCTGCTTGGCGGTCCAATACAGTGACTTCTGCTCCCTGCTGCGCAAGATAATATGCACTTGCTACACCAATTACACCACTACCTAGAACGATTACGCGCATTTCCTTTCTCTCACTGCTTCACCAGTTTATTTAACTAGTATATTTCTACATCAATAGTGAATTTGACTGATTTAATAGGTATAGTTGAGATATATTCATGCCAATTTCACTAAATAAAGGCTAAAAATAGGGAAAAACTTATGCGTAAATTAGACCGTGTAGATCGCCTGATTTTGGATATTCTGCAAATAGAAGGACGGATTGCGATTAGTGAATTGGCTTCTCGGGTCAATTTATCCACCACGCCTTGTTCAGAACGAGTCAAACGACTCGAGCGTGATGGCATTATTACGGGCTATCACGCGCGGCTTAATCCTGCGCTGGTCGACCGAAATTTACTGGTGTTTTTAGAGATTAAACTCTCTGCCAAGTCAGGCGATGTGTTTGACCAAGTGGCACGTGATTTGGTCGAAATTCCTGAGGTTTTGGAATGTCACTTAATCTCAGGCGAATTCGATTATCTGGTCAAAGCACGCTTAAAAGAAATGAGTGCTTACCGTCGCTTACTGGGGGATTTACTCAAAAAACTCCCCTCATCTGCTTCATCGCATAGCTATATTGTGATGGAAGAAATTAAAGAAACTTTATATTTAGATATGCGCTAAGCCTCGCCTAAATTATGCTAATCTCGAGCAGCTTTATTTTAGAAATCACTTATTTTTCATTTTCTAATTTTTCTTAATTTTCATATCTTTCTTTTTTAGGAATTTTTGCATCATGTTGAATAAACTCATGTCGAGCCTAGGTCTACAAGGCATTCAGGTAGACACCCGCATACACAACAGCCAATTACAAGCAGGTCAAGTCCTGAATGGAGAAGTAATTTTTACTGGTGCTTCTTCCAATAAACATATCAATGGCATCTATTTAAAATTAATGACCACAGCCGAAGTCGAATCGAATGACTCAGAATACAACACCAATTTAACGATTGCGGAATGGCATATTAGTGGTGCATTTGAATTACAAGCCAACCAGACCCACAGCTTCCCGTTTTCAATTCAATTGCCTTTTGAAACGCCTTTGACCGATCTGGCTTGCCACAGCAATAAAACCCGTGTTTGGTTACATACTCATTTAGATGTCGATTGGGGACTCGATGCCACCGATAAAGACTATCTACAGATCACCCCGACGCCTACCATGCACAGCTTTCTTCAAGCCATGCAACAATGTGGTTTTCACTTGGTGACTGCCGATGTTGAAAAAGGGCAACTTCGTGGCAATGGGTTTTACTCGACCCTTGGCTGTTATCAAGAGCTAGAGTTTAAACCTGCGCAGTTCTTTAGCGGCATCAATGAAATTGAAGTGTCCTTTGTGGCAGAGCAACATCAAACACACGTGTTACTAGAAGTAGATCGTAAATTTAGAGGGGATGGCTTTAAAAGTTTTAGCATTCCACATCAACATGCCAATCCCGCAGTTTTAGCCAATGAAATTCGCAGAACATTAGGCATATAAAACCAAGCACCTTACTTTTCAACAAGGGAAAGTAAGGTGCTTAAATGGATCAATGATTGATTAAATCAGATTCAGCAAATCGGCAAAACGTTGAATTCGAGCCTTGGGTTGAGCTGCATCAAGTTCAGCCATCGAGCCATAGCCATATTCCACGGCAATGGTTTCAATGCCATTGCTACGTGCGCCGAAAATATCATGCTCACGGTCACCCACCATCAAACACTCTTCGGCTTGAAGCTGCTCTTGTTCTAGAATATAAGCAATTAACTCCCCTTTATTGGTTCGTTCACCATTCAGTTCACTGCCATAAGGGTATTCAAAATACTGTAATAAATCAAAATGATCTAAAATCTGACGTGCGTAAACTTCGGGTTTTGCCGTTGCCAAAAACAAGCGATAACCTTTGTTTTTTAATGTCGCTAAAGTGTGTGCAACATCTTCAAACACATGATTTTCAAATAAACCTGTGACCGAGAAACGCTCGCGATAACCCAATAAGGCTTGATCCGCCAACACATCATGGGGGTCAACATTTAAAATTTTAGCCAAAGATGCTTTCAGTGGTGGACCAATAATCCAGTCAATATTCTCTGACTCAGGAATCAGGTGTCCCACTTTTGCCAAACCATAACGTGCAGAAGTGGTAATCCCGACTTTGGGATCTGTCAGTGTTCCATCTAAATCAATCAAGATATTCTTAATCATTGTCCAACCCAATAAATTACGCTCGAGACTTCGCTCAAAGTTGCCTATACTATCGCAAATCTCATGAATGAAGGAAATGTACATGCGCCCGACTGTACTGTGCTTTTCGGGTTTAGACCCTTCTGGCGGTGCTGGCTTACAAGCGGATATTGAAGCGATTGGTCAAAGTGGTGCGCATGCCGCAATTGCATGTACCGCACTGACCATTCAAAACTCACAACAAGTCTTTGGCTTTGAAGCAACCTCCAAAGAATTACTTTTGGCCCAAGCACATGCCGTAGTCGGTGATCTACCGATTCAGTGTGTGAAATCTGGGATGCTCGGTACCACCGACAATATTGCCGCTTTGGCTGAATTTTTACGTGAACATCCAGAATATCGTTATGTACTTGACCCAGTGTTGGTTGCGAATAGCGGTGGTTCTTTAGGGGATCAAGAAACACTGGTCAAAGCTTTTGTCGAACTCATTCCATTGGCCACTATTCTTACCCCAAATACAGTTGAATTACGTGCTTTAACGGGCGAACAGGACTTGGAAGCGGCCACACAGAAATTGTTTGCGATGGGGGCAAAAGCAGTTTTGGTGAAAGGCGGGCATGAAGATACCGCCGACTATATTCGCAATGCCTTATATATCGATGGTGAGTTTGTGGCTGAAAGTCATTGCCCACGTTTGGCAGGTGAATATCATGGTTCAGGCTGTTCACTCGCGAGCTTTATTGCAGGTCGTCTCGCGATGGGCGATGAGTTAAAAATTGCGGTGCAACATGCAGAAACATGGTTATTTGGCGTATTAAAACAAGCCGAAACACCTGTTCCGAATGGACAGAAAATTCCAAAACGTTTCTAAGTTTTCGCTTTCATTTATAAACCCACAGCTCTTGCTTGAACTGTGGGTTTATTTTTATTCACTGTGTTTGATCTTTAAATTTTCAATATGTTGACGATTGGTTTTCCACGACTTTTCGAGTACTTCTTTTTCAATCCGCAATTGAATACGTTTCAACTTCATCGGTGGAATCGTAACTTCTTGAAAATTTTTCACATAATCCGTCCAACCCGCTCCACGAAAAACATGCTGTGGCATCTGGGTTTTAAATTCACAATCAGGCATAAATACCACTAGTGAATGAATGAACTGAGGCTCAACAATATCCGATAACACAGCTTCTAACACCTTTTGGTGTTTATAGTTTTGATGTAATGGATTTTGAAACTTAAAACTCTTTTTATAAATTTTCTGTGTCCACATTTTTTGATGCTGACTGCCAAAAATCCAGCCTTTATAATTTTTAGTTTCAATCACAAAAATACCAAAAGGACTCAGCAAAATATGATCAATTTGGGTGGTCTGGTTTTGCTCATCTGGCAAAGTACAATCATTAAGTAGCGTATAACGATCTTGATCTAAATAAAGTTTGGCATGGGCTGCAACGGCAAATTCCCCCATTTTTCCTTTTAAATAAGGTTTAAATGCTTTGATGATGCCTATAACGATAAATAGCAATAATATCCACCAAAATGTGGACAAGAGCGGTGCGAAAATCTGTGCAATCATTTTGACTAGTTATTTTCAAGAATTAAGTCATCAAGTTTATTGAAGTTTTTCTATTTTTAAAAGAATCTCTTTATTACTTAAACCACCTGCAAAACCCACCAATTTACCGCTTGAACCAATCACCCGATGGCACGGCGCAATAATGGAAATTGGATTTTTACCATTGGCTGCTCCCACGGCACGTACCGCTTTGGGATTGCCCAATTGTTCTGCAATGTCTTTATAACTGCGAGTTTCACCAAAAGGAATATTGAGTAAAGCTTGCCAAACCTGCTTTTGAAATTCTGTTCCTTCAAAATCTAAAGGCAGGTCAAACTGCTGACGTGTACCTGCAAAATATTGCATGAGCTGTTGTTGTGTTTGCAGCAAAATTGGATGATCGCACTGTTCGACCAATTCCGCCAATCGTACGCGTTTAGGATTTTCATTTTCCCAAAGTACTGCAACCAACGCGGTATCATGCGCAACTAATTTTAACTGTCCAACAGGAGAAGCCATATACATAAATGCAAGTTTCATTGTCTGCTCCTGCGGTCTTTAGAAATAAATAGAGGACTGATTATGAAGATGAAAGCTTCATCAATACAAGCCCTGAAATAATTAAGATGGCGGCAAGCATCCGCATAGCCGTCGCAGGCTCACCTAAAATAAAAATACCTACCAGAAAAGAGCCGATTGCACCAATCCCCGTCCAAATCGTATATGCCGTTCCCAAGGGTAAAGTGCGCATCGCATACGCCAATAATGCAAAGCTTAAAATCATAAAAATGAGGGTGATAATACTCGGACCAATTCGGGTAAAGCCTTCTGACAGCTTCATGGAATATGCCCATACAATTTCAAAAATACCCGCAAAAATAAGTACAATCCAAGCCATGACAACCTCCAAATTTGAATCAAAAATCAGGTCGTCCTGAGGAATTTTCTTGGTGCATCTTTTAAAATTTAAGCACCAAGGGAGGTCGTTCCTCCTTATAATTACGCTCAATTATACTAAATGCCGCGCTTTTATGGTGCGAAACTGTCATGCAATAACATTAAATACACCTATAAAAAATAAGGCTTTAAAACCGAAGTTTTAAAGCCTTATGAATTTATTAAACTGAATAAAACGTGAGTAAACTCAGATCTTAGAACTTAAAACGAATACCTGCACCATAGAGCCAGCCTTTTTCAGAGCCACTCTCGGTCTGCCAAGGTGTTGCATCGTTACCTTTTGAATATTCATACGCAATGTCAATATAAGGCATGACCTTTTTACTGATTTCATAACGGGTTTCCAAACCTGCTGTCACATTACTCAAGCCTGTTTTTTGGGCATATTTAGAATCATCACTAAACACAAGATCTACATCTAGATAGGGTTGGAAAATAAGCTTTTGTGTCAACAACAAGTCTCGCTCTGTTTCCAGACTCAAGCCTGAATAATGATCTTCACCTACATACACATAGGCATCTGTTTCAAAGAAATACGGCGCCAAACCATGTAAACCAATTACGGCATCCCATTTTTCTTCCGTATCTTTACGGTGCTGATCTAACTCAACTTTTTCGACACGGTAACGTGTACCCATTTGCACATCCCAAAAGTCTGAAATCATTCGGCTATAAAGTGCCTTAACCTCATATTCAGCCGCATGTGACTCATGCTTATCTAAGTGCGCTTTAATAAAAAGTTTATTTTCATCCGTACCAATACGGGTTTCAAATTCGGATTTTAAAGTGCCTGTCCCCCCTTCATCAATCAACCACTTATTATCAAAAGTATTGACCATATAAACCTGCGCACCGTGTTCTGCACGATGATCATGCCCTGAGTGCTTGTTTTCAGATGGTTCTTCTTTCCCCTGAATTTGTTGATGGTGTGAATGATCGGTTGATTGTGATGCTTGTACTGGTTTGACCGAATCAGGAGTTGGGGGCATGCTAGGAGATGCCATCGGTTGCATACTGGAATGATGCATACTCGGCATATTATGCTGCATTTCAGAATGATCCATTTCGGCCTGCTGACCCTGTGATTCGCTTTGCTGTTGATGCACGGTATGGTCTTGCTGTGCTTGTGCTAAGGTCAACTGACTCAGCAACAACAAAGAACCCGCCAGAACAGTCTGTGGAAATACATTAATGCTGCGCATGTTGATCTCCCTGTGCCTGCTGTTCAGTATTCGCTTTTTCAGTTTTAGCGTCGCGAGATTCTTGTTTTGAAGATGGTTCTTTCGAACTGACGGGCATTGTCATCTGCTGCATATTGGCATGATCCATATTGTGCATCTGATGCTGCATTTGAGAATGATCCATCTCAGCGTGATGACCCTTTGATTCAGTCATGGACTGATGTGCAGCATGTGCCTGTTGTTCTTGTGCGAAAGCCACTTGGCTCAATACTAATGAACTAAGGAGAACCATTTTTGGTAATAAATTAGTGATTTGCATGTTGCTCTCCTTGTTGTTCCGTATTTGAATTTTGAACTTTAGATTGGCTCGCTTCTGATAGAGGTGTGGTTGATACTTTGCCATCAGTCACATTGGCAACAATTAATTTATTCATCATGCCTGCGCTCATGTGATACAGCAAATGACAATGAATCGCCCATTCACCGAGTTCATCCGCAGTTAATAATACCGTCACAGTTTTTGCAGGTGGAACCACAATGGTGTGTTTATTCGGCATATCAACCGCTGCTTGCCCATTTTCCAATTGCATAAACATGCCATGTAAATGCATCGGGTGCGCCATCATGCTGTCATTAATAAATTTAATGCGAATACGTTCGCCATACTTCACTTTCAGTGGCTCAGCATCACTAAATTTTTTCCCGTTGATGGTCCATATATAGCGTTCCATGGTGCCGCCCAAGCGAATCACCAGTTCACTGCTTGCTTCACGGGTATCTGGCTGTGGGGTTAATGATTTTAAATCACTATATTGCAAAGCCTTATCACCTGTGGGTGTAGAAGCATTTGCCCAACCTTCAACCACAGTATTTTTCTGAGTTGATGTTATCTTTTGATGCTGTGAATGATTCGTTTCTGACATTTCAGTATGATTCATCTTTGAATGATCCATACCTTGCATCTCTGCATGATTCATTTTCGAGTGATCCATATCTTGCATCTCTACATGATTCATCTTCGAGTGATCCATGCCTTGCATTTCTGTATGATTCATCTTCGAATGATCCATACCAGAAGATTGATCACCACTGCCATGTCCCATGTCTGCCATATTCAACAAGGCACGCGGTCGAGCTTGTGGTATCTGTATAGCAGGCTTCACAGGAGCAAGTTCATTCTGCAAGGTCCCAATGGCAAAACCAGAACGATCTATAGATTCAGCCTCAATTTGATAATCCGCTTGTTTTGGCTCAACAATTACATCGTAGGTTTCCGCAGTTCCAATCCTAAATTCATCGACATTCACAGGCTGAACAGGTTGACCATCCGCACTGACCACCGTCATTTTTAAATTTGGAATCCGCACATCAAAAAAGGACATGGCAGAGGCATTAATAATGCGTAAACGGACTTTTTCATTTGGCTTAAACATGCCTGTCCAGTTTTGTTCAGGCGTTTTACCATTGACCAAAAAGGTATAGCCCGTCACATCGGACAGATCCGTTTTCAGCATCCGCATCTGGTTCCACATGGAACGGTCAGACCATGTAGATTTGAGTCCATCACGTTGAATTTGCTGCCATACACTCCCCAAAGTTTCGCGTTGGTTTTGATAATATTCGGCAGAAATTTTTAAATTTTTCTGGATTTGGTCACTTTTTTGTTCATGAAAATCCGACAGCATGACCACATAATCACGCTCAGTTTTTTCATGCTTTGCTAAAGGTTGCTTATTTTTTGGGTAAATGACCAGAGCGCCATATAAACCATCTTGTTCCTGTCCTTTGGAATGGGCGTGATACCAATAAGTTCCATTCTGGCGGACTTTAAAACGGTAGACAAAATCTTGATTGGGTTTAATGCCTGTAAACCCATTAAAGCCAGGTACACCATCCATCAAACCAGGCAACAACAAACCATGCCAATGTAGGGATGAATCCTGATTTTTTAAATTATTATGTACGTGAATGACTGCATCATCACCTTCTTCAAATTCAAGTAATGGCGCTATAAACTTGCCATTCACGGTAATACGTTTGAGTGGTTTTCCAGTAACATTGACCAAACCTTCATCAATGGTCAGGTGATATTCCCTAACCGCAGCCAACGTCCAAGAAGATGAAAATATACATAGCCCAATCAAAAGGCTTTGACGAAATAAAATAGACATGACTTAACCTTTATTCGAAATTAATAAAAATTTTGCTTTTTGAATAAAGTTAAGCTTTGGGAGGGCGTAAAATTTCTTGCCAATAACCAATCAAATGCTGAGCCGTATAACGGCTATGTAGATTGGTTAATGTATCTGGATGAAAATATTGAAGCGGATCAGTGACAGCCGTATCAAGCCAGACGCTTAAGGTCTGGCAATGTAATTGAGCACAGTCGGCACATTGTTTGCCTGCACTACCATGTAAACCACTTTCGCAATGATTCTTTTGAGCATCCATATTATGCTGCTGATGCTGTACGGCTGCTGTTGCTGAGTGACAATCAGATTGTGTCTTATACTCATGTTCAGGAACAACAACTATAACTTGTTGCACATCCGCCATTTGCTGTTGCAGCATTTTGGCATGCATCGGCATTGTGGATGCAAACACTAGACTACTCCACCCCATGACAAAAGCCATGAAGCAAACAAACCAAGACTGTCTGCGGAGAGTCGTTGACACTTTAAGATTCCTAAATGAGGACGGTCATTACAGCAAAATGCATATATACAGCATACTCAAGAAATGAGTGAGACACAATTTTTTCTCATTCTTCACTCACAATGACCGTTCTATTCATTAAAAAATTTCACTCATCTTTGTTATTTTTTAATCTGTATGCTTTTTAAGCTGAGCTGAATAAAGCAGCTATTTTTTCAAGGCTTAATAACAATAAAAAAGAGCACAAATGTGCTCTTTTTATACATATAAAGTCTAATCTATAAACACTTGATGCGAAATTGTTTATTGTTTAAACGAGTTATCCATATGGTTATCTACATAGATATCTACAAGCTTACCCACAAAGTTATCCACAACTTGCACAACTTTTATTGATAAGACTTAAACTGTAACTGAACCGACTTTGGTAAGTTCATCACGCATTTCATCAATCACAGCTTTATAATCAGGTTTACCAAAAATGGCTGAACCTGCGACAAACATATCCGCACCTGCTTCTGCAATTGCACGAATGTTGGCTGGACCCACACCACCATCGACTTCTAAACGAATATCACGACCTGAGGCATCAATAATCTTGCGCGCTTGACGTAATTTTTCCAAAGTCATTGGAATAAATTTTTGTCCGCCAAAACCTGGGTTTACGCTCATCAATAAGATTTGATCGACTTTGTCCAAAACATAGTCAAGATAATGTAAAGGTGTTGCTGGGTTAAAGACTAAACCTGCTTTAGCGCCGCCTGCTTTAATCAACTGTAAAGAACGATCAATATGGTCAGTGGCTTCTGGATGGAACGTAATAATATCTGCCCCTGCCTCCAAGAAATCACCAATCATACGGTCTACAGGAGAAACCATTAAATGCACATCAATCGGCGCTTTAATGCCATAGTTTTTTAATGCCTTACATATCCCTGCACCGAAGGTTAAATTCGGCACATAGTGATTATCCATCACATCAAAATGCACCACGTCAGCGCCTGCTTCTAATACTTTTTCAACATCTTCACCTAGACGTGCAAAATCAGCAGATAAAATAGAAGGTGCAATTAAATAAGGCTTGGACATGGATTAACCTGGCTGTTCATTAATTTAATGGCATCATTATAGCAAACTGCGACCGAGGTCTGTGACATTTCATTTTTGCAACATTGCGTTGCAGTGATACGCTATGCAAGCTTGCTAGATTTGTTATGGTAAAGTTCCAACCTCATGATGAAAAAAATGAAAAGCTCGAGCCAAATTGCCACACTAGAATCTGCCCGTATTGCCAAACGTTTATATAATCACTGGAAACATAAATTTGAAGTGAAAGAAATTGAACAGCAATTTGAGATTATTATGCCTGAAGCACAGGTCAGCCTTGTGCCACAAGCAGAATACTTAGCGGTTGAAATTACTGCGTCCGCAGAAAAAATGGATCACTTGGAAAAAGTGGTGCTGGATCATTTAAGCCGTATGGCACAGCAAGAATTCGAAACGGAATGGCAGCGGAGTTAAACTCCGCCCATTTGGATTAAGATTCAAGTTGGACGGCATGGAATTGTAGATGATCATCCATAAAACTTTGAATAAAATAATAACCATGATCATAGCCTGCATGCTCACGTAAGGTCAGAGCTTGCCCGACTTGCGCACAGGCTTGTTGGAATAATGCAGGATTTAACTGGCTATAAAATTGATCATCCAAACCTTGATCAATCAATATCTCATTAAATAAAGCACCTTTTTCGCCCACCAATACTGTCGCATCGTGCTGCTTCCAAACCACTTGATCCTTACCTAAATAGTTTGAAAATGCTTTTTCTCCCCAAGGGCATAGGCTTGGTGCACAGATAGGTGCAAATGCTGAAACTGATTTAAATTTTTCAGGATATTTAAATGCTAAAGTTAATGCACCGTGCCCACCCATTGAATGCCCAAAAATACCAATACGGTTTTGCTGAATCGGGAATTGTTCCGACACTAGATCATAAAGCTCATGAACAATGAAGCTTTCCATTTGATAATGTTCAGCCCATGGTGCTTGTGTCGCATTGATATAGAAACCCGCGCCCTGACCGACATCCCAGTGATCACCTTGCGCCACTTGCTCACCACGCGGTGAAGTGTCAGGCATAATCAGAATCAAACCTAATTGTGCTGCCATGCGTTGTGCATGTGCTTTAATGGCAAAAGTTTCTTCAGTACAGGTTAAACCCGCAAGATAAAATAAGGCAGGACAAGCCTCTCCCTCTAATGCTTGTGGAGGTAAATATACTGCAAAACGACTATCACCTTTTAGGGTTTGGGAATTAAAACGATAAATGCGTTGCTCACCATCAAAACAGCGATTTTTTTGTAATAATTCCATCTTGAATTCCTTTTTAGGGTGTATGCGCAACCGCTTGCGCTTGAACTGGTGGTGTCGTTGTTGTCGGTGGAAACAAACGCTGCTCCAATTGTGGCAGCATCAATTCCATATTTTTACCAATCGACCATTGCGGTTCAGAGGGATCAAAGCCCTGAGCACTTTCCCATTGCGCGACGGTGTCTTTGGCTTGTGCAAAAGCATCTTTCATCGAATGCTGTTCACGCATAGCCTGATCAAAGAAAGCGCGACCAAAATAGGTATAATCCGCTTCATTTGAGCAACCAAATGAAGCCCGATCGGCTGCAGAAGCCGTAATAATCAAGGTATTATCATTTTGTAATGCCGAGACAAAACTACCTGAATAACAGGCTGAAATCACAATGACGCGCCAACGAATGCCAGAGCGGTCTAACGCATCTCTTAACCATTTTGGATCAACTTGTGCCAAATCGAGTGGTGCATTTTCCATTTCAAACTGATTCTGCAAACCATGCGAGGTCATATAAAGGAAAAGCACATCACTTTCACGGTTCATCTGCTGACCAATACGCTTTAATGACAGTTCCATACTGGTTCGTGAAGCAATTGGAATTTCAGTACGTGTCGCAGGATTATTCACCAAAATCATGGAACGACCAAAGGTTCCAAAACGAGTATCAAATTGTTCACGAATGCGTTTCACCTCAGACATAAAGACATCTTGGTAACTGGCACCCGCCACCCCTAGAAAGTACCAATGTGACTGAGCAAACTCTCCATATTCAATGGCTTGTAAATTCTTATTCAGCAGTCGACTTTGGGCGTAAAAGGCATCTTCAGCAAAAGTTGGCGGGACATCTTCAACTTTCCAGATCGGTTGACTTTTCACTGACATCTGCCACACCACCAAAGTAAACAGTGTTGCCAACATAATCAGCGCACGTTCCCACCACGGCCATTTTAATTCGCGGGCAAACACCCACACCACAGCCAGACTTTGCCAGACAAACAGCACCATAAAAATGGTCGGCAAATAATCATAAAAAGCATAAGGCAAGATATCAATCATGCCCAAATATTGGATAAAACTTTGTAACAGTGCGATATGGGTATCTAAAACCAACCACAATAAAGCAGGAACCAACATTAAACGTGGATTATTTACCCGTTGGGACAGGAAAATACCGACAATCAGTGCAATGAAAGGCCATAGCGCATAACTGACCAAACCTTGCGAGTTAAACTCACCGACTTCACCTGCACTGAGCCAACTAAATAAGGTATTGGCACAACCGCCTAATATCCCCCAGAAAATCAACTGTAAAATTGAAGGATGGACAATTTGTAATGCACGTCGTGAACCCAAAAACAGCCACAATCCCGCCATTTGGTTGCTTTTAAAATCGTGCCAAAAATTAATGGAGGGCTTAAAATCAATCTTCATAAGGTTTTCAGGTGGCTAGTGCTACTCGCTTCATTGCATAGCTAGTTTATGCTTGATCGGGTTTTTATCAATATTATTTTTAACTATATAACAAATCTTTGCCCAATATTGAAGCAATTATCCTAAGGTCTGATGATCAAGCTGAAAGTACGCATCAAAACGGCAAGCATCCCCTTGCCATTGCGTATCGGGTTGCTGCTCATTCAAAAATACCGCCAAACGAGGTCGTTTGACCACTACACGTTTTGCAATCTGTTGAGCTAGAGGCAACAGTTGATCCCCCAAATCCATTTCGCCATGCTCTGGTAGAAGTAAATGCAGCAATTGCATCTGCTTTTTGACCTGAGCTTGCTTTTTAATGGCTTGTTGATTCTGATCACGTTGCGGGAACATTGGATCTAAATACACCACATCACTGTGCTGCTGTTGCTCTGCACATTGCTTTAAATAATCTGCTGAATCCGAAAAAACCAAATGAATCCGTGCTGCAATCGGGGCAAGATAAGAATCGGTCAATGCTTGCTGTCGCGTATCTTCTAGCAGCGTAAATAAAATCGGGTGCCGTTCCACCAAAGTAACCGTTGCACCCAGTGCAGCCAACAATAAACTGTCGTGCCCTAAACCCGCAGTCGCATCAATTAAACGTGGTTTTTCCGCCAACTGACAAGCACGGGCAATCATTTCTGATTTGAGCGATGCACGTTTTAAACGCGGAATTTCTGCCTGCCAGTCGGGCTGCATTTTCATGCCATTGGCACATAACCAAAGCCCTTGTTCATCGACACACAAGGCCAATTCAGGGTTCAAACGTAAAAAACGAGCATTCAGTTTTTCAATTAATTCAAGCTGAACCTCAACACCGCGTGATCCAAGCACAGCCGCATAGTGCTGTGCCTGAACTTGAAACTGAGGTTCTGTAAATAAATGCATTACCAAGTGACCCAACCTGTCCACCAAGTTGCCAAAATAAATAGACCAAAGCCAATACGGTAATACGCAAATGCAGTGAAGTCGTGTTTAGATACATAACGAATCAAGGCACGAATGACGATAAGTGCAGAAATAAATGCCACAATAATCCCAACAGCCAAAACAGCCATATCATTACTGTGCAAATCAGCTCGCATTTTATACATATCCAGTAAACCTGCACCCATTAAAACAGGAATACCAAGGAAGAAAGAGAACTCCGCTGCTGCTTTACGCGATACACCTAAAAATAAAGAGCCAATAATGGTTGAACCCGAACGTGAAGTCCCTGGGAACAGGGCTAAACATTGAATTAGACCAATTAAAGTCGCTTGTTTATAGGTTAAATCGTCAACTTCTTGCGTTTGAATGGTGTGTGGACGGCGTTCAGCCCATAAAATAATAAAACCACCGACAATTAAAGCAATCGCAACGGTAATCGCATTAAATAAATAAGCTTTAATAACATCGCCAAAAGTTAAGCCCACAATCACAATCGGTATAGAGGCAATAATTAAGTTAATGCTTAAACGGCGACCTTGCTCTTGGCCTTTTAGACCACCAATTAAAGCGCCCCAAAGTTTACCCCAGTATTCATAAATCACGGCTGCAATCGCACCAATCTGCACGGCAACAGCAAACATATCTCTTTTTTCAATAGACCAGAAATCTAAAAGTTGACCAGCTAAGATTAAGTGCCCAGTACTTGAAATCGGTAGAAATTCAGTAATCCCCTCTACCAAGCCCATTATGGCCGCTTTAAATAATAATAAAAGATCCATATCTAACCTTAAGTTGCTTTAATTTGTTCTGGAATTTTTTTCCACGCATTATCACGTAAATACACAGGTAGGGCTTCTTCTGCCTTGACCCATTGTGCTTTGAGCGCCGCTGCACGTGCAATTTGAGCAATATCTTGTGCTGTTGCAACCACATTTTTGAATTCTAAAGCATCAGGCTGAATTAAAGCTGAACCTGAACCCACCAAGGTAAATTGAGTGATGCTGGCGGCCTGTTGATAATCTAATAATTGTTCTTCATCAACCGCCTGCATAATGCCTTGATCGTTCAGTTGAAAACTCGCGATATAGACTTCATTCATACGCGCATCAAGTACTGTCGTCACAGCCGTCAAACCATGCAGACGATAAGCAGCTTGCGCTAAAGCTTGTAAAGTTGATACAGGAATCACAGGCAAATCATGTGCCCATGCAAGTGCTTGGGTCACGGCTGCGTTAATACGCACGCCACTGAATGAACCCGGACCACGACTAAAAGCAATCGCAGTTAAATCTTCTGTCGTTACACCTAATTGAGCATAGCCCTGTTCAATCATCGGTAAAATGGTTTGCGTTTGAGCCTTTGCACGCGTATCTAATTGGAAAAACAGCTCTTGATTTTCATCTACGATAGAAACAGAACACTGTTCATTGGCTGTTTCTAATGCCAGCAATTTCATGCTCAACCTTGCTTCAACTTTATCTTAAAAAACGAGGGCTATCATACTCTACTCACTTCTTGGACGCGAGAATTTCCCCATTTAGATACAAAAAAACCAAGCATTCGCTTGGTTTAAAAAAACAACGCTTTTGTTAGAATTCAAAAACTTCCAGTTGGGTAAATTTTTTATAATGTTCAGCATAATGCAATGCACTGAGTTTTAATTTCGCTTCTACATCACTCTCTAAAGTTTTCACGACTTTACCAGGGGATCCCATCACCAACGAATTATCTGGAATCACTTTTCCTTCTGGAATTAAGGCATTTGCGCCAATAATACAATTCTTCCCAATCACCGCATTGTTTAAAATCACCGCGTTAATACCAATTAAAGAATTATCGCCTACCGTACAGCCATGTAGCATGGCTTGATGTCCAATAGTGACGTAATTTCCAATGTGCATTGGAATACCCGCATCGGTGTGCAAGACCGCATTTTCCTGTACGTTGGTAAAATCACCCAAGTGAATACGACAGTTATCTGCGCGAATCACCGCCCCAAACCAAACACTGACCTGTTGCCCCAATTCAACTTGACCAATCACGGTTGCGTTGTCCGCCACCCAACCATCAAAAGGAACATGCGTGGCTTTGGGTGCATGTCCGGCAAATTTGTACATCATGTTCAATTACGTCCTTTGGTTTTGAGTAATGCCTGCTGGGCATAGAATAATGGCGAATTTAATAAAAAAGGCCATTCTTTTTGATAATTCAATCCATATTGAAACAGTGAAATGAGCATTCTTGCCGTGAGCCCCCACACAATTTCATCTTCAACCTGCATGCTTGGAAAATACAGCGATTGTTGTGCATAACGGACTTCATGTGGCGTTGGCGGTGCTTCCATTAAATTTTGTAGAGAAGCAAAAAATATTCGATCAATTTCTGAAGGCTGAGCGATCAGTTCAACCTGAGGTGGAATAAGCCCAACAATCGGTTTGACCAACATACCATTGCGGGCTTTTTGCATGGGTAAATCCCCGAGCAAGCGTACATCAAACGGGTTTAAAGCTGTTTCTTCTTGGGCTTCTCTCAGCGCAACCACAATATTACTGGTGTCTTGCGGATCTCGTTTGCCTCCAGGAAAAGACACTTCACCTGCATGATTGGACAAGTACACTGAACGGCGGGTTAAGAGCACTTTGGGGTCAGCTTCATCAGTAATCGCAATTAACACGGCAGCTTCAGCTTCTCGCTTTCGGGTCGAAAATCTTAAATGCTGTTGTAACACATGTGTTAATGAACGATTATCCATATCACTCACCTCTATTCTTCTTCATTTCATCATAGCTGAATTTTGATCGGATTGGAGAGAATAGATGTCAAACTTGTTTTTTTCAGTTATGCTGAGTGGCAACTTTATCATTGATGATGAATATGGACTTCTGCGGAAATTGTGGACATAAAACGACTGAAAAAATTCCACTTGGCGATCATCAATTACGTCGCGTTTGTACAGAATGTGGTCATATTCATTATGTAAATCCCAAAGTTATTTGTGGTGCTTTGGCACTGTGGGACAATAAAGTTTTGCTTTGCCGCCGTGCAATTGAACCGCGTTATGGTTTATGGACATTACCCGCAGGTTACATGGAACTTTTTGAAACCATGGAACAAGGTGCTGCACGTGAAACTCGTGAAGAAGCACAAGCAGAAGTCGAAATTGAACAACTTTACTGCATGTACAATATTCCACGTATTGGGCAAATTTATGTATTGTTTAAAGCCCAACTGATCAATGGAAGCTTTGGTGCGGGCGAAGAAAGTATTGAGTGCCGCCTTTTTGAAGAACATGAAATTCCGTGGACAGAATTAGCATTCCCAAGTGTAGAACAAACGCTGAAACATTATTTTGCCGATCGGAAAACCAATCAGTTTGTCACCCATTTAGAAACATTAGGTACACGCTTAGACCATACTGGCTAAACCAGTTTACCGCAGTCATAAAAAAAGCCGATTCAAACGAATCGGCTTTTTTTATTCAGAATCTCAAGATTTAGCTTTTGGCTTTAACGCTATAGCAAGGTGCTAAACTCATTTCTAAAGTTCCACCGCTCAATTTCGCTAAAGCGGTGTCATAACTTGTTTCATCGGTATTATTGGCATTATAAACCTTTTGGAAACTGGCATAACTGTTCGCCCATTTGACTGCATCGCCAGCAGAATCAGTAAAGGTGATACGTCCTGTACTTCCCGTCGATGCATTTAATAAATTCTGTAAATGAACTAAAGCGCCACCCACCACTATACTTTCACCTATAGCAGACGTTTGAATCGTTGAGTTTACCCCGACCAAAGCACCATTGACTGACTTTAATGCTTCATCGCCTAGAATCATACGAATAGAGATCGCACGATCATCAATAAATGCACGTGAGGTTGTGCCTAAGCGATATTGCTGCACACCATTACTGTCTTTCAAATTACTTCCGACAGTTAAACTACAGCTTCCTGTACTCATGTCGGTATCGGTCGCAGCAGACTTCATATTGGTTCGAATATCGCCTTTCTCATCAATCACAATACCCAGTTTTAGACTTGGCACACTGCTATCAGTGAATTTGAACGTCAAATCTGCATACAATGGGAAAATGTAATTTTCACCTGCCGAGACATTGTTACTCGATTTAAATACTTGTTTATCTAAATAGGTAATTGGATAAACTTTAAAAAGATCTAAGGAACCCTTAAACGTATCTGAGACACCATAACGCTGTTGCCATTGTCCAAGATCTTTCAAGTCCTCAGTGGTCACCGTGGTTTTTTGTGTCAATAATTTATAGAATTTTTCCTTACCCGCAATCATATAATCGTTATACAACTTGCCTTGATTGATAATCAGGTCATCAGAATTCGGGTCATCCACACCAATATAATAATTTTGATCAATCCTTTTATTCAATGGGTTAATCCAATGATTTTGTGGCAATGCCGTCATACGGGTGGGTTTATAGCTTCGTAGTAATTCGGCATTTACTCCAGCTATCGAAGTCAATCCTGATTTTGCCAAACCTCTCCATTGCAAACCGCTGCCAAACGTATAGCCTTGGCGGTCCGTCAACAACATAAAATGCCCAAACAAATGTTTGGTGGTTGTGTCATTTGCAGCACAAACGTCTTTATTACAGCCCGTTAAGCCATCCGACCCCGTTAAACTACTCATCACACTGCCAGAAGTAGAGAATAGAGAAAATTCCGGCTGATACACCGCGGCATTGCTAATATTCAATAATTGACTGACCACCGCAAAAGCTTCTGCATCTGAAATGACAGAGACATCCAGCCACGGTTTAATGATGGCGGCATACTCTCCATTCACCATCTGTTGCGCGGTCACAGAGCTGGTAATTTTATCTAGACTTTCACGGATCGAATCACTCATGTACAGCGCTTGAATATCCGTTTTATTGTTAATGCTTTTTTGCTGTAAAGCCAATGTCTGAATAATTTTGACTAAATTCATGGCGGTTTTGACTGTGGCATCACTTGGATCGAGCACGGTCGCATCGCGGTTGGTCATCCCTTTGGCAATATCTAATACCGTCAAACGTGGAATTTGATTGGTACTGACCAAAGCAATATTACTGATTGGGAAAGACCCTAAAGCAATCCGTTTATCCGCTTTACCCAATAAGAACACATTGACTTTATCACTATAATTACAGGTGCCTGTGGCAACGCCATTCTTTAAATCCATTAAAGTCACAAAGGTATTCTGTGTATCACTACTACAGGAAAAATTTAAACCATCAAAAGGATAATCCAGTGCGAACTGAATACAATTGGTCGCACCCGCAGTACAACTCCCATTCACCGTGCTGTTATTATTTTTCTCTGGAATAATATTGGCACTTTCCCCACCACAAGCAGTCAGCCCTGACATTAACGTTGAAAGTGCGATGGTTAATAAATATTTGTTTTTCATTCCTATTACTCTATTTTTCCAACTAACGAACCGCGGTCAGTTTGATTTGTCCTTGATTGCTTAACGCTTGCTCTTCAACATCCACTGCTGAAAGTAAAGGGGTCATAAAAATATATCGGGTTTGTGCAGGTAGCTGTAACATGCCGTCTATCACAGCATGGCGATATTTGTTTTCAGCACGGTCCTGATTTTTAAAACCCGTCACGCCTTCAATGACACAGCCCGATTCATCCAGAAAAGCCACAAAAGGCCAGTAATAACTCGGTTGATTTTGACTCGATGCATAAGAACTGAGTTGCACATTTTTAATACCCGTCTGCACTTCCACCACTTCATAATCAAAATGATTCTTTAACGGTTGGCGAGGCCATAAATTGACGTCTTGCTGAGCTTTGAGTAATTTTGCTTTTTGTATTTTTTTATCGCGATAACAACTTTGACCCAAGCTTTGTACCACTTGATCTTTTGCAATTGGATAATACTGGGTCGATAAAGTAATCACTGAGTTTTCAACTGGATGATGCTTCTTAAATAATCGGTCGAGTACACCTTGATTCACCCCTTTTTCACGTTCAACCACTTGCAAACGAGGTGGGCCTAACTCTTTATCGACCACACCTTCTGGCATGATGTAAAAACGTTTTTTATTTTCTAAATTAAACTCTTGCCCTTCTAAATATTCATTTTTCACATAACGATCCCCATTGATGTCTAAAAATCCATCTTGCAAGGGTTTAGAAGACATCGAACTGGTTTCTTGTTTGCTTTTTAATTGTGTGGCTTTTTCAATGGCCATATTGGTTTCAATTTTATGAAGCGCCCGCTCAACCTGTGCAGAAGTTGCTTTCTGGGTAAGAGATGATTGCGCCAAATCCACGGGGGGTGTTTGAAGCGCGGTAATTTGCTGACTGAGCTGCTCATTCGCTTGTTTTTGAATTTCGGTGGATTTTGTTATGACAGCAACTTTCGACTCAACAGACGTGACTTTTTTTGCATGATCTGCTGATGCAATGGGTTTAGGGTTATCGACTATTTTAGGTTGTACAATGACAGGATTTTTTTGTACTTCAACAAGTTGAGGTTTAGTTTTTACTTGAGATTCAACTTTTTCAACGGCAACAGTCGGTGGTACCACAACTTGTACTTTTGGTAACGGTTGAACCACTTGAACAGACGGCGCATTCCTCACTACTTTCATTTTTTCTTGTTCTGTTTTTGGCTTTGATGGTAGCTCAACCTGAGATTGAGCTTCCACTTTTGCGGTTTCAGCAGGCGCACGAGGAATCACCATTGGACGACCATCTGGCCCAATGATGGTATAAAACTCGCCCGCATTTGCGGACAGTGCCATCATCCCACATAAAACCCAAGTCGATGATGACACCCACGTAAACCGCTTAGCTGTATTGTTTTGTCTTACCATTTTGTACGATAACTCAAGCCTAAAATAGTGATATTGGTTTCGGTTTTTACATTTAAGCCCGCGTATGGGTTGAGTAAAATATTATTCACCCCAGTTTGGTTCGATAAAGTACTGGTATTGGCAGGAATACTGTCTTTACTGCGTAAATAACCAATGGATAAATCTAGGTCTGTATCGGCATCGAAGCGATAACCCACACCCAAACCAAATAATTGCGCATTATTAATAGGCACCATGGTATTTCGTTTGTCATTAGGAATGGCGCTGGTTCTTGGTTCATATCCAGCTCGTAACTTCAAACGATCAGTTGCTGAGTATTCAATCCCGATGCCATAGTTCCAAGGTGAGTCAAACTTCAAAGGCAATGACAAACTGTTGTCGGTAATATCTGGCGAAAGGAGTTTGGCAATTTTTAATGCCGAGATAGAGCGGTCAAACTCAAATTTGAACTTGTCCCATGCGCGATAATCTGTCCAACCTACATCCACATTCACTTGTAAATCAGGCAGAAGCATATATTTAATTCCCGCCTGAATATGCTGTGGATATTCAAAATCCATCGACACCAAACCAGATTCCGTCGCAGGAATACTTTGTGGAAAACCTAAAATTGCCGCAAGAATCTGCCCTGTCGGTGAAGACATCAAACCATTGATCAACTCACGTGGCGCTTTTGAGTTATCAATCGTGTATTTCCCCTTCAAACGCATTTTTGAAGCACTTTGATACACCATACCAAAGCTAAATTCGTCGGTGGGTTCCCACATGACCCCAAGGTTAAAACTCGGACTCAAGGATTGCTCCATCGCGACTTCCATCCGACCAAAACGGCCAAATGGATTCATTCCTTCTTGAGCATTACAAATCCCGAGTAATAAAATATCGGTTATCACATCCGAGTTGTCTTTAAATGGAGTACAAACCACCTCATCAATCATGCGTAACATCCCAATCATTTCATTCGGGAAACGCAAATCTGTTTTTAAGGCAAAGGCTTGATAAGACATGCCCACGGATGCACCAATGGAAAGTTCATCATTGACTTCATAGGCGATAGATGGCGACAAATAAGTAAAGCGTTCCAATGCCACCTGTTGTCCCATAAAGTTACTTGGATTGCCATTTTCTGCACCGAATCCAGCCACTAAGGGTGCATAAAATGCTGTAGCAAAAGTGGTTTTAGAACCGGGTGGTTTATATGCTGCGCCCGCCGTTGGCGCGAGCATTGGCATCCCCTCACCTAAATCGACGACTTTCTTTAAAAAAGGCACATAAAGACTGATATATTCTACATCACCATTTACAGGGCCTTTGTAATCTGTACAGATGTCTGAAGCCACTTCAGGACCATCATTACACACCAACGGGTCATCTGAATAACCAAAAACGTTATAGCCTTCAGGTACTGAATACTGACGTTTGATATTAAAGTCTGCCAGAATCCCCTGTACATCGGTTTGCAAACCTTCAATTTTCGTCAATGCCGCAGGGTTATAATGTACTGCACTTACCCCTGGAGGATCGGCTGTGACCGCATTCCCCATCGCAAGTGATCGAATATCTACTGACAAATTTTGCCCGAGTTGAGCAAAAGCCATACTTGAACAGCCCGATAAAACTATCGCTGAAACTAACGGGCTAAGTCGTACCTTGTACATGCGACTGCCCTCTTAGCTGATTTTTTTACCGAAACCTGCAATATCTAATGGGAAGGACAAACCTAAAGATACATCGGGTGCATCTTCAGTTAAGCCAATGCCTAAAGTGCCATTCACAATGGTTTCTGGTGAAACACGTACCCCCAATGAAATCGCAAAGGTTGAACTGGTTTGATCGGCTGGTGAGTAACTTTCACCCGAGGTATATGTAAATTCTGCACCCGTATTGAAACTCTGCTGGTATGACATGGTCATAGATACATCATAGTTAAATGAGTAGGCGAAACCGAATGAAAAACCTCCGCTAATGCCGGGATCAAATTCTTCAATGACTCGCGGACCACGACGCTGATCTAAACCCGATTCTTTGAAACCATAGTTGGCAGATACAGAAGCAAAAAGTACCACAGGATCAATATACTTACGTGTGCTCGCACCCACACCTGCTGAATAATAACCTTTACCTGTGGCTAAGTCGGAAGTTGGATTAATTTCATAAGGACTATCGCCTGTTTTGGTCGAGATGTTTCCAAATAAAATCAAAGGTAAACGTCCAGTTTTAAGCGGGAACGGTTCCCAACGTGTACCTAAAGAGATATCCCCTAAACCTGCGGTGGAGGTGTCTTTTAAATTGTCCGTCTTTGCAACGAGAGGTAATGAAGCCGTGAAGGTTAAATTATCGAGTACCCCATATTGCATGGTAAAAGTATTGGTTAAGGTGTGGCTGGCATTTTCCTGTACGCGTAATTGATACAGACTACCTTGTGCCATTTCTAAATCTAATTGGGTATCACGATAATAGGTATAATCCACATCATAAAATGCAGAAATATCCCCTTTTTTAATTAAAGAATATTGACGCTCGTTTGAGGTAAATACTTCTTCAAGATTGGTCTGTTTAGTCGCATCACCTTCTTGTTGCTGCAAGGCACTCGAAGCTTGTTGTGGTGGTGTGGTATTGGTTTCTACACTTGATGCAACTGCTGTTTCTTGAGTTCCAACGGTTGTTCCCTGTGTTTCAGCTGTCGTATCGGCTGCATAAGCAGTCCCCATCAAAATTTGAATACTCAGCACCAATAAAGTTTTATTCATCCATTGATTTTTCATTTCCGTCCACTCTATTCTTTTTTTATTTGCTTTAAACCGCTCTATTTGCTCTTGTAATATAGGCGTAAATGTTGATCGACATATTGGCCGTTCATCTCTGATTCTGGGTTATTATTGACAATTCTCGAGATCGTCGCCCCCCGATCCGCCAATTTTTCCATATAAAACTGAGGATATTGAATATCAACCAGTGCATAACGGTTTACTGTTGCATCCTCAACATGGCGCATATCACTATCCTGTAATGCCAATAAATTTTTACGTTGTTCTGGTGGAACACTAATTAGAAATAAGGTGTTATTTTCCCAAACTTGCTTAAAGCGTTCTTCATCAAAACTAATGTTCCCCAAAGCTGGGTCAGCCACGTAAACACGCCCATCCTTGTAAGCCTTAAACACCACAAAATGTTTAAACCCCGCATATGAGATTGGAACAATGGCTGGCTGTCCTTGCGCCACTAAATCTGAGAACTCACCTTTATAGCCCCCACTTTCTAAACCTAGTGCAGCGACAAAACGCTTCATATCCAGTAGTGAAAAGCTGCGACGCTCAATAATCCGTTCTGACTCACCGAACTTGAGTAAGCCAGTCATGGTCTGTTGTTCCGTCAACTGTGTGCCGACATAACCATTGAGCAATGTCGTTAATGCAGCAGAACCACAGCTATAGTCATAGGCTTGACGTACAATGCCACGAAATTGATCGATTAATGCAGGTTGAATTTGAACGGTTTCACGGTGCATGCGGGTAAAGGAATCTTGCCGTGAATCCAATGTTTCAGTGTAATAAACTGCCTCAGGAGGTTTTTCTTTTATTTCAAAGGCTTGCGTGGCAAAATAATACATCAATGCCGAGCCAAATGCGATCTCTAACATATTCCCTAACTTTCTGGTGTTCGGCATGACGTGCCTGAAGTTTATTATTTTTCTAGAGTAAACACTCTATACTTCCTTGTATTTTGACAACATACCTGTTTTTTCAAAAATAAACAGCTTTTTTTTACTTTTTCGATACTTTTCATAAGTTTTTTGTAAAAAAAAGCGCGTGTATTCACGCGCTTTTCTTAGAAAATGATTAGTGACCTGAAATCGTAATCACAGCACCTGGTGTGTAAACACCCATTGACGGGCTGTAATAAGTTTGTAGACCTTGTACTTCTACATCCCCAATTGACGCAGCCGCTTGGCTACCCAAATGTACACCTTTCACATAGTTATCGACTGCACCACTAGAGCTAATGATACGTAAATAGCCTTTGTTTGCACCTTCTGTACCAATCACACTGATGGATTGATTCAAGGTTAAATCCTTCGCATTTGCATCTGCAACTTTAATGCTGTCTACGAAGATTTGACCTGCTGCACGGTTACCCGTCGTACCATCACCAGTGCCTTGTTTGGTTGAGTTATCCAAAATACCAAGGTTGGTAATTTCTAGACCACCGATCATCTGTGCATTCAACTTCACCATAGCTCCTTGTGGCGCTGCACCCAATTGAATATTGGCAGACATAGGACCCGTTTTTAAAGACAGACCCGATAAAATTGCATTGTAGTTGGTATCATCTCCACCACGACGAATACTGGTTGAAGCTGCTGTTGGAAGCGCACCTGAACCTGTTACCCCAATTTCCCCAATTTTAATATCTAAACCAGAAACCTGAGCACCAATGTTCAGGAATGCACCGCCTGTTCCTGTTGTGCCTGCATCAGTATCAATGGTTAAGTCTGCAAGGTTACGTGAAGCAAGTAAGTATGCACCAGCATTATCGTAGTTGGCACCAATCACAATACCGTTGGTTTCATTGGCATCACCTGTTTTGCCATTGCCCTTAATCACGATTGCACCCGCGGTTGAAGTACCACCCAATGCTGTTGTTGCCAAACCATCATTGTCGTGAATGAATAATTTTTCAATTTCAACCTTAGAAATGCCAATTCCGATATTTAAACCATCTTGACCCGTTGTCGCGCTTAATGAAGCATCGTCCATTGCTTGCATAGCCATCGCATTCGCGCTAATAGCCATTGAAGAAACTAAAACAAGTTTAGTTAATTTTTTCATGTTCCACTCTCCCAAGAGTATTCTTTTTCTTTAATGTCAACCACTCGATGCATCTGTTGTTTTATTTGTTTTTCGACAACAGTACATAGTTCCTTGAGTGATCCGTTGGCACCCATAACGTTATAGGTCTGTTATTTTTTGTTCAACTGCTGTTGGTCGTAATGTGAATCTTGCCGACAAACGGTATTTACTGTGTTGTTTCCTTCACATTCGAGTAAAATATAGAATATAGTTTTAATGCCAGCTTTATTAAGCATATGACCAGCCCTTCTCTTTTCCAAAATGTGATTTGTGATCAACCTGTTAATGTTCAAGAAATTCTTTCATGTCTCGATGATCTTCCGCATTTAATTTATTTAAAAAACAATCAAAGCCCGGTCATTGCTTTTCTTCCAAATCAATTTGAATGTGTAAAAAATGGCGTCCGTCAAACTTACCAAAGAACACAGCTTGACCAATATATCTCCATTGAATCCAGTTTAAGTTTTAAGCAGTCCGAAAATAATCAATCCAATTCTGATGGATTTCAGGGCGGATTAATGGGCTTTATCAGTTATGATTTTGCCAGTGCGCAACATGTGAAGGTTCACTCAAAAGATCAACCTAGTTTTTGGCTGGGTTTGTTTCAAACTTATTTAAAATTTCAGGATGATGCTTGGTATTTTTATAGTGATGAGCCTGAAGCTGAACAAATTTTCGCATTCATTCAGAACAAATTAGAATCTACATCCAAAGTCACTCCATTACAGCTTACTCAAACCTGTCAAGCACGTTGGAATAAGCAACAATATCAACATGCTTTTACGCAGGTACAAGAATATATTAAAGCGGGAGACTGCTATCAAATTAACCTAACCCAAGAATTTAGCGGACAAGCCGAAGGACGTTTACTTTCCGTGGCACAAGAGTTCTGGCAGTTAACTGATGCACCGTATTCAGGTTATTTAAAAACTGAAGATTTTGAATTACTGAGCTGCTCTCCTGAGCTTTTTATCGAGTTTTTAGCAGAAAAAAAACTGGTCACTAAACCGATTAAAGGCACTATGCCACGTTATGCAGATGCAGCGCGTGATGCGCAATCTAAACACCAATTACAACACTCTCCTAAAGATCAGGCTGAAAATGTCATGATCGTAGATTTGTTACGTAATGATTTAAGTGTTTATGCAGAAACAGGGACGGTTAAAACACCAAAATTATTTGAAATTGAATCATTCAATCAAGTTCATCACATGGTCAGTGAAGTCACAGCAACCCTGAAACCCGATGTCAAAGCGTTAGATGTATTGTTGGCGGCCCTACCTGGTGGCTCAATTACAGGCGCACCTAAAATTCGTGCCATGCAAATCATTGAGGAATTAGAAGGCGCACCACGTGGGGCTTACTGTGGCTCGCTGGGTTATTTTAATTTTGATGGCACAGGTTCATGGAATATTTTGATTCGCTCTATTCAGAAATATCAACAGGATATTTCTCTATGGGCAGGTGGTGGCATCACGATTGCCTCTGACTGCGACGCTGAATACCAAGAATGTTTTGATAAAGTTTCTGCCATGCTGGATTTGCTCAACACATGGCAGAAACCCCAATCTTAAGCCAGAATATCTTGCTTTAAGGTTTCAACCAAACGCTGATTTTGCTCATCGGTACCAACGGTAATACGCAAGAATTGATTAATGCGTGGCTTATTGAAATAACGCACGATAATGCCTCGTTCACGTAATTCAGCGGCTAACTCACCTGCATCTTTATGTGGTAAAGATGCAAAAATGAAATTGGCTTTAGATGGCAATACCACAAAACCAAGCTCTTGTAGTTCATTGACCAATTTTTCACGGCTACGAATGACCTTTTCACATTGCTGTTCAAAATATGGCTGATCTTCAAAAGAGGCCACGGCTGCGGCAATCGCAAAGCGATCTATTGGATAAGAGTTGAAACTATTTTTCACTGCTTCCAATGCAGCAATTAAATGCGGTTGTGCAATGGCAAAACCAACTCGTAAACCTGCCAATGAACGAGACTTAGATGTGGTTTGGCAAACCACCAAATTCTCATATTTTTCCACTAATTTAACAGCAGATTCAGCACCAAAATCGACATAAGCCTCATCAATCACCACCACCGAATCTGGATTGGCTTGCAAAACTTCTTCAATGGCTTCCAACCCTAAAGCAATACTGGTGGGTGCATTCGGATTGGTGATAATAATGCCGCCATTGGCTTGCTTATAGTCATCTACCACAATTTCAAAAGCATCGTTCAAGGGTAAAACTTTGGTTTTGACACCAAAAAACTGGCTATAAACAGGGTAAAAACTGTAGGTAATATCAGAATAAAGGATGGGTTTATCTTGGACAAAAAAAGCCTTAAAGATATGTGCCAAAACTTCGTCTGAACCATTACCGACAAAAACATTCGCGACATCAATCTGCTGCTGTTTAGCAATTGCTTGCTTTAATGCAGAAGCATCAGGATCTGGATATAAACGTAAAGCATCCGCAGAATCTACTAGTACCGCTTGTACAGCTTCTACCACCTTCGGAGATGGCGGATACGGGTTTTCATTGGTATTTAATTTTAATAAATTTTGAATTTTGGGTTGCTCACCTGGTACATAAGGTTCTAATTCACGTACTTCAGGGCTCCAAAAACGCATTTGTGCTGGACTAATATTTGACATTTTATTTCTCTATATTTCCTTTCCTAACCTCTCTTGCGCTTCACCTTAAAGGAATCCTTAAAGCTTACTCAGCGAGAGGAGTTACGCCTCATTATTGATTTCATCGAGGCGTTCTCTCTCCTTTTAGGAGAGGTTTAGGAAGAGGTTTTAAAATAATTTATTGATAACGATAACGTGCTGAGCGGGCATGGGCATCTAAATTCTCTTGCTGTGCCAAGATATCTGCCGTTTTTGCCAGAGGTTTTACCCCTGCTTGAGAGCACATAATCAAACTTGAACGCTTTTGAAAATCATATACACCAAGTGGTGATGAAAAACGCGCCGTACCCGAAGTCGGTAACACGTGGTTCGGGCCAGCACAATAATCACCAATCGCTTCAGGTGTATATCGCCCCATAAAAATCGCACCAGCATGGCGAATCTCTTCGGCCATTTCCTGTGCTTCATCTAAGCAAAGCTCTAAATGCTCTGGTGCAACCTGATTAATTAAATCAATCGCTTCTTGACGATCCTTTACCAAGACCAAAGCCCCTCGATTTGCAATTGAAGTGCGCGCAATTTCAGCTTTGGGCAATACCGCTAAATGCTCTTCTACCGCTTGAGCAACTTCATTCAATAGTTGCTCATCAGGCGTAATGAAAATGGCTTGAGCGACGGTATCATGCTCAGCTTGAGACAATACATCCATAGCCAACCATTTCGCATCATTTTCACCCTCAGCATAAACCAAAATTTCTGAAGGACCTGCAATCATGTCAATGCCAACTTGACCAAACACCGCACGTTTCGCAGCAGCGACAAAACGGTTACCGGGTCCAGTGATTTTATCTACACATGGAACCGTTTCCGTACCATAAGCCAAGGCAGCAACTGCTTGCGCCCCCCCAATAGTAAACACGCGAGTTACCCCAGCCAAATGTGCCGCAGCAAGGACCAATGGATTCAGCTCACCATTCGGTGCGGGTACGACCATAATAATTTCAGGGACACCTGCCACATGAGCTGGCACAGCATTCATCAATACAGAAGATGGATATGACGCCAAACCTCCGGGCACATAAATACCCACGCGATCTAAAGGCGTAACTTTTTGACCTAAGGTATTGCCCAAAGCATCCACATAGGTCCAACCCTCTTGTTTTTGCGCTTGGTGAAACTCTCGAATACGTTCTGCGGCAAACTCCAGTGCTTCACGCACCTCCGAGTTTAAACCCTCAAATGCAGCTTTTAATTCAGCTTGAGTCAGTTCTAGATCTGAAAATTGATGCGCTGGATGTCGATCGAATTGTTGGGTAAGTTTAAGAACATGAGCATCACCATGCTGACGAACATCAGCAATGATTTGGTCTACAGTTTTTAAAAGTTCAGGATCACTTACAGTTTCAAAAGCTAACAAGTCAGCAAAAGCTTGCTTGAAGTTTTGATCTTGAGTCGATAAACGTCGCATCAATTTACCCACAAGGTTTGAATTGGAAAGCGTTAGTTTACCTTGTTTCCATGAAGTTGTGGGTAAGATAACATCAGCATTTCAACTTAGTCTCATCGGAAATGACTTTCATCAATATAAAAATGCTGGATTAGGTGTTCACATCAGGATGATCCCAATCACCATCGCGCTGTATTAACCAATTTAAAGCACCATGCCGCTCTAATACAACCGATGCATTTAAACCCGCTGGTGCTTGCTGATCTTTAAGTCTAGCATCGACACATGCCCAGTCATAACGATAGATCAAATCGGCTTCATCTAATAATGCTTCAATATTTCTCAGTTTTACTTGTGCCATAAATCCATCAAACGAGTCACATGAAGAAACTGCCTGAATCGCAAAATCACAATCTGCAATGTTTGCAGGATAATTTAGCTCATTGACCACACCTAGTGCCCAAAGTAACGTCCAATAGGCTTCATATTTCCAGATCATATTAATCACATCTTGTGTCGTGCCCTCACGATGGATGATCGCCAGTTCTTTTGGCGTCAATTCAGACCAAACATCAAATTTCTGTATTAGATCTATGATAAAAGCTTGAGTTTCATCATCAAACTGATCATGGTTAAGATCACAGGCAGCCTGAATCACCAATAGACATGCGATCGCGCGTTTTGCAATTTGTTCTGCTGACATTGGTTCAATCTCATCCGCAGCTTCAATATAAGGTAACCAATCAATATAAGGCACAGATTGTGATTGTAATTTTAAAATGGATGCTTGCTTTCTTTGTTCTGGTGTTTTCATATGACTCTTCATTATTCAAAAAGTGCTAGGGCATTAAACCATTCATATGTCGTTAAGTCAGTCATTTATACAACCTTATTTCCTTCGGTTAAAAAATAAAAAACCGCCCCAAAGGGCGGTTTTAGAATATCGATTAAATTAAGCTTGTTTTGCTTTTTGACGTTCTTCAACTGCTATTTCTAACTGTGCAAGAATCGGATTTAACAAGGCTTGTTTACGCTTAAAACTGGCTTTGTTTACAATCAAACGAGAAGACACTTTACAGATTTCGTCTAAAGGTTCTAAACCATTAGCACGTAGCGTATTACCTGTATCGACAACATCGACAATGTAATCACCTAAACCAACTAAAGGTGCTAGCTCCATAGATCCATAAAGCTTGATCACATCGACTTGCTCACCTAAGCTGGCATAGTATTGACGCGTTAAATTGACATACTTGGTCGCAATTTTCAGACGACCTTTTGGACGCTCCATGCCAACCTTGCCTGCGGTCATCAATTTACAGTTGGCAATTTTAAGATCCAATGGTTCATAGACATTTTGCGCGCCATGTTCCATAAGCACATCTTTACCCGCAACACCTAAATCTGCCGCACCATTTTCCACATAAGTCGGAACATCAGAAGCACGTAAAATTAAAATACGGACTTGCTTATGTGTAGTTGGAAAAATCAATTTACGGGATTTGTCTGGATCTTCGAGTAAATTGATACCCGCTGTTTCAAGTAAGGGTAAAGTTTCCTTGAGAATACGCCCCTTACTTAATGCCAATGTTAAACCATGATCAAAATTGCCCATTACATTGAAATTAGGATCATCGTTTCTCATGTCACTCATGCACTTACTCGCTTAATTTGAGCACCTAAACCTTGTAATTTTGCTTCAACATCTTCATAACCGCGATCAATATGATAAATACGGTCAATCAACGTTTCACCTTCAGCAGCCAATGCAGCCAAGACCAAAGAGAATGATGCACGTAAATCTGTTGCCATCACGGGTGCCGCAGAAAGCTTCTCAACACCTGTTACGATTGCATCATTTCCTTCAACTTCAATATTTGCCCCCATACGAGACAACTCAGGCACATGCATAAAACGGTTTTCAAAAATCGTTTCTGAAATGGTCGCAAAACCACGACCAATCACGTTTACGGCCATAAGCTGAGCTTGCATATCGGTTGGAAACTCAGGATGAGGAAGCGTACGGAAGCTCACGGCTTTTGGACGTTTACCCAACATATCCAATTCAATCCAATCGTCGCCACGAGTCACTTCCGCGCCCATTTCTTCAAATTTTTCCAGTACTGACTCCATTAAACTTGGATCAGTATGCGTGGTCTTGACACGACCACCTGTAATCGCAGCAGCAGCTAAATATGAACCTGTTTCAATACGATCGGCGACAACGGCATATTCACAACCATGTAGACTTTCTACACCCGTTACAACAAGCGTATCTGTATCCAAACCTTCAATTTTTGCCCCCATCTTGATCAACATTTTCGCAAGATCGGTAATTTCAGGTTCACGTGCAGCATTACGAATAGTCGTTACACCTTCCGCGAGCGCAGCTGCCATTAAAATATTTTCTGTTCCACCCACAGTCACCATGTCAAAAACGACTTCTCCACCTTTTAGGCGACCATCGACTTTGGCATGCACATAACCATTTTCAACTTCAATCTCAGCACCTAATGCTTCAAGTGCTTTTAAGTGCTGGTCTACTGGGCGTGAACCAATTGCACAACCGCCTGGTAAAGAAACTTTAGCACTACCATAGCGAGCAACCAACGGACCAAGCACTAAAATTGAAGCGCGCATGGTTCTAACCAATTCATAAGGGGCAAATTGGTTGTCTAAAGTTGAGGTATCTGCAGTAACCGTATCACCTTCATAGTTCATTTGAATGCCTAAACCAGCAATCAATTTTACTAAGGTATTTACATCTTTTAAATGCGGTACATTGGTCAATTTGATTGGTGAATCCGCCAAGATCATGGCTGCAAGCAACGGCAATGCTGCATTTTTTGCACCCGAAATTCGGACTTCACCTTCGAGCTTAACGCCACCTTGAATCAAAAATTTATCCATTAATTTTTAAGCTCCAAAAAGGCTAGCTTTGCGCCATTCTTCTTTTGTCATTGCGCGAATGGTCACAGCATGGACTTCACCACTTGCGATGTAAGAGTTCAGCGGAGCATAAACAGTCTGTTGACGTGCAACAGGACGTTTTCCCTCAAACTGATCATCAACAATTCGGAGGTCAAACTTGCCCGCTTGCCCACTAACTGCAACTTCAGCTTCAGGAAAAGCAGTTTTTAAAATTTCAGTGAGCTGTTCACTATTCATGACAAAGACCTCTATACAGGACCAATGGTGTAAAACCCGCCATTTTACTATAAATCAGGAAAAATAATGCATTCATCGCACAATTTTTATATATAAAAAAAGGAGGTTTATCACAAACCTCCCTCAATTAAAATCTAGATCAAGCTAAAAGTGGAGTATGATCCATCTGCAATTCTCGATATTTATGTAATTGTCGTTTTAATTTTTCTGTTAATTTTTTAATCGAAGTGTACATATCATCTGCCGTGGCCTGTGCAAACAATTCAATTCCAGGTAAACGAATAATCGCTTCAGCTATATGGTTCGCACTACCTTTTTTTGAATGTTTATCAATTTGATGATCCTTGGACAGCTTCACCTGCATACTATTGACTTGATCTAAATGCTTCGTCATTTCGGCAAATTTTTCACGAATATTCTCTTCAATTGCAGGGGTGATAGTTAAATGATGACCACGAATTGTTATTTGCATAATTCTATCCCTCACCTTCTTTTAGGATTAGCAAAGGTACAGCCGAAATGTTTCACAGCCAGAAAAGAATCTGCACAATCTGATCAAATCATTTCAACCGTCCTTTAAAATAAAAAGAGATTCATTATTTCGTAATAATGAATCTCTAGAATAGTCATACTTTAAATTTTAGATCAAGACTTTTCGCTCAGAAGAAGATGGAATGTGTAACGACTCACGATACTTTGCGACCGTACGTCGTGCCACATCAATTCCTTCATCCTTCAACATATTGGCAATCGCATTATCAGACAAAGGCTTACGCGTATTTTCTTCTGCAATCATTTTCTTAATTTTCGCACGTATCGCTGTGGAAGATGCTTCCCCACCCGACGTTGTCCCTACGTGACTTGAGAAAAAATATTTCAATTCGAATAGCCCACGTGGTGTCAACATATACTTATTGGTTGTCACCCGCGAAACTGTTGACTCATGTAACTCAACCTCTTCTGCAATATCACGCAGCACCAAAGGCTTCATCCCTTCAGCGCCAATCTCAAGAAATGTTTTTTGATGTTCGACAATACAAGAGGCCACTTTCAATAAGGTTTTATGACGTTCATCTACACTTTTAATAAAATTCTTGGCTTCCAACATTTGATTACGTAAATATTGATTTTCATCACTTTGATCTGCTCGACGGATCATGCTGGCATAAAATGAATTTACTCTTAATTTAGGCATCACATCAGGATTCAATTGAACTTGCCAATGATCATTGCGCTTCATGACCACAACATCAGGAATTTGGTAATCAGAATCTTTGTCTTCAAACTCAAGTCCCGGATGTGCTTTCAATGTTTTTAATAAATTCACCGCAGATTTGAGTTGATCTGTATTTAGCCCTGTCTGTTTGAGTAACTTTGCAAGTTCGTTAGAAATCAACAACTCATAATGTTTAAGCAAAATCATCGCTTCATGACGATAAGTCATTTGAGCAGGTAAACTTTCCAGTTGAACCATTAAACATTCCGCCAGATTTCTAGCACCAATTCCAATTGGATCAAGACGTTGGATATGTTTTAAAACCACAATGACTTCGTCATCTTCTATAACTTCATCATAATCCATAGACGCTAAAAGGTGTTGGACTGATGCCGTAATCTCTGAAATTTCGACATCCAAAAACCCCTTATCATCCAATGAGTCGATAATGCAGTAGGCAATCAAACGATCAATCTGAGAAAAATGAAGCAAATTAATTTGCTCAAGCATATGCTCTTTTAAGCCTCTATGACCTTGGCGATTATCCTCTCGCTCTTCAAATTCAGGGCTGCCCAAACTGGTTGATTGGTGGGTATAAACATCATCCCAATCCGTATCTACAGGCAAGTCATCAGGTAGATGATCTGCATTTAATTCATTGGTTAAATCACTATTTTCATGCTCTTTTTCTAAGCTTGATAAACTTTCGACACTATTTTGTTCTTCTACTTTTTCTAATAATGGGTTACTGTCGAGTTGAATTTGAATCTCTTGTTCCAACTCTAAACTAGACAATTGAAGCAAACGAATGGCTTGTTGCAACTGAGGAGTCAACGACAATGAGTTCGCAACTTTAAGTCCAACCGATAACTTCATATAATCCTACTCATTACTAATTATTAAATACAAGCAATTTTTATGCCGATTTATATTTTTATAGCATAGTTTTAGTAAAAACCATACAAAATTTTGCTGCGCTTAAGTTCCCCGATAATTTTATGCCATTTCAAACTTAATCATTCATTCTTAAATCACGAATCATTTGCTCATATTAATATCACCTCCAGTAACTCATGTGATAAAAATAATGACCTAACATGATTAGGTCTCTTTTATAAATCAAAAAGTGATCATCTTTTTGATTTATATTTGTACCGTAGATTTTTTGGCATTCGTGCAAAATCTGCGGATGAAATACATCGATTTAAAGAAGCTTTCTCAAACACAGTTTAAGCGATATACAGGCATCTCATACTCAACCTTCTATTAATGGTTGAGCAATTAAAGAAGCATGTTGCAACTCAAGGCAAACCACCGAAGTTAAGTGTGGAAGATAAATTCTTCTCTGCCTGAGCTATTGGCAGGAATACCGAACTTTATTTCACATTGCAACGAGTTACGGGGTTTCAGAGCCAACGACTTCTAGAATTGTTCGTCAAATTAAAGATACTTTAATTCAGTCAGATTTGTATAATTTGTCCAAAGATATTCCTGAAGGTGAAGGGATAGACTGGAATGTTGTAATCGTAGATGCGACTGAAATTTCAATTCAAAGACCTAAAAAACAGAAGAAAAGCTATAGTGGTAAGAAAAAGGCTCAAACATTTAAGGTACAAGTGCTCATGCACTATAAAACTCAGAAAATACTAAGTTTATACATGAGCAAAGGCGCAGTACATAACTTTGAACAGTTTAAATGCAATCTGCATTTAATCCCCTAAAATTCATTTATCCTTGCAGCTAAAGGGTATCAAGGAATTTATGCTCTATATTCCAATAGCCTATTACCCACTAAGGCTAAAAAACGATGTGTATTAGGTCCTTTGTTAAAAACACATAATCGAGAAATTAATACAAGAAGAATAGGCATTGAGCAAATATTTACAATTTCGAGCTTAGTAAAATATGATTTATGAAAGAAGTCTATTAGATGTTTTTAAAATCACTCCCTCATCTCCCATACAGTACAATAGATTGATTTTTTAAGAATATTTTAAAAATTCCTATAACAAGACCAATTTCTACTCTCAACCTTTAGATTGCTGCACCAATAACAAAGAAATTGATTAAAAACCTAAGCTCACCTTACTAAAATCGGTAGAATTGAACTGGCGTTAAAATCTTTTGAAGTTAGATTTTTGGTTAGCTTTAGCACGAAATGCCTAATATTAAGTTTTATTTAAGGCTATTGTAATCCAAGGTAATTATTTTCCCAAAAGAAATAAGTCAATCCCACCAGACAGTTGCAATATGGTATTCAACATGATCATCTTCTTTTAATAATTTTCATCTTTTATTTATTAATATGCAATAAAAAACACCCCCTAACGTTGGTTAGGGGGTGTTTGAATAAATGAGCTGGCGATGACTTACTCTCACATGGGTAACCCCACACTACCATCAGCGCTAAGAGGTTTCACTTCTGAGTT
>NZ_QETG01000028.1:0-47779 GCF_003105055.1 Acinetobacter sp. AM
CAATATATTTCATGCATAAATTATGCATGAAATATCAAAAAATGTCGGTGCAGAATTACAGCAAATGATTGTTCGGTTTATGAGTTATGCAAGTTGTCTAATACAAACATCATATTTTAAGTCGGCTCATGATTCACTAAGCACCACAAAGTGAAGGACAACCTTTAAAAATTAAGAAGCAACATTGAACCCAAATGGATAGCCAAAATTTATCACACCAGTTTCTAACTACTGTCAAAAACTCGAATACTGACCCAGATTTGAAGAGCCAATAAATTCCTACTTTCCATGAAGTTCAAGTGCTTTCGATATTCATATACAAGAAAGCTGGCAAGTCTGCACAGCAACTTACGGGTCATACCACAGAAAAATGCCTGAAGTTTATGCATCTAAGCACGAAATTTCATGGAATGATGTTGATATTGGAATTACACTTGCATTTGCAGATGTAACGTCAGTTACACTTGCAAAACTCTATTTTAAGTCTTTGTTTTCTATAATTTCTTAATACTCTATTTTTTCTATAAATTGGGTGTAAAAATAGGGTTAAAAGTTAATAAATTTCATCAATATAGCCTTATGTCACGCATTTAAATAACAAATATCAATAAAAGCAATTGTTAGTTATCCCCATTTTTGCCTAAAATACTGCATGAGTAATTAAAACCATATTTTTAGGTAGCTGTCGCCATGACCTTTGTTGTCACTGAAAACTGTATTAAATGTAAATATCAAGACTGTGTAGAAGTTTGCCCTGTTGACTGTTTCTACGAAGGTCCTAACTTCTTGGTGATTAACCCAGACGAATGTATTGACTGTGCATTATGCGAACCAGAATGCCCTGCAAATGCAATTTTCTCTGAGGATGAACTGCCAGAGGGTCAAGAAGTATTTATCGAACTAAATGCAGAGCTTGCGCAAAAATGGCCAAACATTACTCAAATTGGTGACCAACCTGCTGACCGTGAAGAATGGAATGGTAAAGCAGACAAGTTACAATATCTTGAAAAATAAGCCATTAAAAAAAGATCAGCAGTTGCTGATCTTTTTTTATACCAAAAACACACATTTGATTGCAAAATTTCCAAATTTACATAACCCTTTTCGATTAAAATAAGCAGCTATATTTCTAAGCATTTGATTTTCATACATGAAGCATTTTTTCAAGGGTGTGCTCAGTTTGAGTATAATCCCTTTGGTTATGATCGGATGTAGTTCATCTCCTTATAAATCTGGGCAAGGCACACCTCATGGAAAACGTATTTTTATTCCGAAAGAACGTGTAATTATTGAACGCCCAATTCCTCCTAAAATTATTCCGTATACCTACAACAGTTGGGTCGCTGCCAGTGATAACTTGCGACGCGTACGTGAATATGAAGTTTTCCTAGAAAAAAATAGCGTTGGTAATATTATTCCAACTTTTGAGTTATTACGTACTGCCCGCGACTGGCAAAAATGTGGACGCTCTCAATACATGATTCCGACACGTGAATTATGGGCCAATCAGGTGCCGACATTAAAAGTTTTTAAATATCTTGTAGCATCCAAAGTATTAACCGACTTTGAAGTCACGTCCGTTTATCGCGACTTAACGCTCAACCAATGTGCGGGTGGTGCAAGCTCTTCGCGCCACTTGTTTAATTCAGCCATCGACTTCCGTATTGGCCCTGAATATCCACAACCAGAAGATTACGCTTTTATTGAAAATACCAAATTTAAACTGTGCCAGTTCTGGGAACAATACGGTCAAAGTCTCAATATGGGCTTAGGCTTGTATGCTTCGGGACAAATTCATATTGATACTCAAGGCTACCGTACTTGGGGTCCAGATTTAAGTCGTTACTCATCCATGTGTAATTACTAACCCCAATCCCATTACAGAGGTCTACGTACCTCTGTTTTTTTATTTTCAGTGATTAATATTCAGAGAGAATTGAACTCTGTCTAGAAATGTTTAAAATGCACTGATTCGATATTTAGGCGCCAAGATTATGCAAGAAATGTGGTCAGAGATTGATAATTTTATCGATACACATTTAATTCCTGAAGACCCAATTCTGTTACAAACACTTGAAAACACGGCTCAAAAAGGTTTTCCTGATCATCTAGCTGTCGCTCCGAATCAAGGCATGCTGTTACAAATGCTCATTCAAATGAATCAATGTAAACGTGTCCTTGAACTCGGCACTTTTGCTGCATACAGCACCATGTGGTTGGCCCGTGCATTGCCTGAAGATGGCTATATTCTTACCATTGAAGGACGTGATACGCATGCCGCACTGGGTCAAGAAAATATTGACCGCGCCAATTTACCACAAACCATTGAACTAAAAGTCGGACGTGCAGCAGACGTACTTAAAGCCCTGCCCGCTGATTTTGAACCTTTTGACTTTATTTTTATTGATGCCGACAAACAAAGCTATCCTGAATACTTAGAACTCAGCTTAGACTTGTCTCACTCAGGTACAATTATTGTGTTAGATAATGTGATTCGTGCTGGTGATATCGTGAATCCTGACAATCACAAACCGAGCATTGAAGGTATTCGGGAAACTTTTGCACGCTTGCAAAACCACCCAAGATTATTGTCTTGTACAGCGCTACAGACGGTCGGCAGCAAAGGGCATGATGGTTTTGCAATTGCGATTGTAAAATAGCGAACAAAGCACAAAAAACACTCTATTGCATTTTTATTTTAAAATACAATCATTTATAAACATTGTCCATATAGTTATCCACATATAATGCGGATAACTATAAATCGGTGTAATCCACTCTAAGTTCTTTATTTCGCAACCAAGAGTGGAACTGTTGAATTTCTAAATATGGTGGTGGTAATGCTTCCCAAAAAGAACTGGTGAATTTTACTGTGGCTAAATGCCCCCATGACCACTAATTTAATATCATGTTCTCGCTGATATTCCAAGATGTTTTCTGAAACATCACCATAACGGTATTCCACCACGACATCTAAACCTGCATCACGCAGGTACTGTGAAGGCTCATTCAAAATTTCGGGATGATCTCCCACATACAGCAAATGACATTGTAATAGGCGCAGTAAATCACTCTGAGCAATTCGGTGCATCATCTTGATACAAGTCGGTGAATATTCATAAGCAAAAATAAACCGTGTAGGTGGAACAAATTTTTCACCAACCGTCAGTACAGTACTGTTGACACCACGAATAAAGTTTTCAACATTGCCACCTATCGGTTTGTTACGCTCAGCAGAGCGCTCACCCACCCGACCAATCACCGCAATATCATCTTCTTTAAGTACATGAAAACTTTGTTCTAGAAAGTCACCTTTTTCCTGAATATGGGTCGCATCTAAACCATATTTATCTTTGACCATTTCAGAAATGTGATTGAGTAGGTTATTGCTATAATCTAGTGCTAATTGACTTTGTTTTTGTTCAAGTTCTGCTAGCTCTTTCAGTAACATTGCATTACTTTCAAAACCGATTACCCCGCTAATTTCACCTAAATGGTAACTGGCGGGATAGTAATCTAGCACTTGTAATAACACGAGTTCGCGTTGTGTTTGCTTTGCAATCCAAGCCGCTGCTTCTGCGACAGCATTGATGCAGGGAGAAGAATCTATACACGCTATTACCCGTTTCATTGTTCGCCTCTCAATTAGTCTCTGGGGA
Organism: Acinetobacter sp. AM; assembly: GCF_003105055.1. Taxonomy (NCBI): domain Bacteria; kingdom Pseudomonadati; phylum Pseudomonadota; class Gammaproteobacteria; order Moraxellales; family Moraxellaceae; genus Acinetobacter; species Acinetobacter sp. AM. Next base: position 3,660 of record NZ_QETG01000028.1, read on the forward strand.
CTATAGGTCTAGTTGTTGTCTCTAAACTTAGCACATCTAGTGATGAGTTGGCATCTTTTGTGTAACCGAGAGTGATGAAAAATATACAATTATTCTATTCACGGTAACGAATGAAACGGGCTGGGTTACCTGCCACAATTTCTTTTTCACCCACATCTTTGGTGACCATACTCTGCATCCCAACAATAGCATGATCTCCTATTTTTACTCCATCCTTGACGCCCACATGTGCACCCAACCAGACATCACGCCCAACTTCAATTCCTTGTGAGCGCACAGGTTGCTGATAAATCGCTTGATCGAGCTGCATCCCATGATCAAATGCATAAAGATGGCTATAGGCGGCTATACGCACTTGATCATGCAATTTAATTCCGACACGACCGCCATCCAAAATACAATGGTGATTGATTGCGACTTCATTGCCAATGTCGAGTGGTCCATGCAAAGTACAATCCGCTGCAATAAAGCAATTGTCTCCAATTTTGATGGTACGTCCACGCTCTGCAAAAATATGGGCCAATGGCGAAATAAAACAGTTCTTGCCAATCTCAACCGTTTCCATTTCTCTTAAATATTGTTGATATTCATTTTGCCATTGTTCCGCCCATGCACGATGTTTCGGCTTTAAAGTCCAGTAAAGCCAAGGCATGTAATTCAGTCGGTGTTTATGCTGTTCACGATATTTAAGTAAAGGATCTTTTTCAGTCATGCTGCTCTTCCACTAACTTCAGTTGTTCACGACCACGTGTAACATCACGAATCTTATCAGCTAATTCTGGAATTTGATGGACTTGCAACTGTAATTCGACAACAACACCATCTGCTGTGTATTGCTCTTGAAAGTCAATTCCCTGCTGTTGCATTTCATATTGAAAGATCGACCACTCCGAAAACTGACAACTAAAATGTGCCATTTTCTTTTCAATTAATTCAATTTTCTCTGCCAAAAGTAGACATTGCCCTGCACTGCCACCATAGGCACGCACCAAACCGCCTGTACCCAATTTTACCCCGCCATACCAACGGTTCACGAGCACCAGCACATTCGTCAGCTCATTGCCTTCTATGGTTGCCAATATAGGGCGCCCAGCCGTGCCAGAGGGCTCACCATCATCATTAAACCGAACCTGATGCCCAATTTTCCATGCCCAACATTGATGGGTCGTGGTGATATCTTTGTTTTCTTCGAGAAAACTTTTTACCGCAGCCTCATTTTCCACTGGAACTGCAATAGCTTGAAAACGACTTTTCTTTATTTCTTCTTCATAACTGACTTGGGCTGCGATAGTGAATGGCATATTCAAAAATAACTAACAGGAATAGAATAATTGTAACGTGTTTCAATAAGCAACTTAAACCAAGGGTAATAAAAAACCCCCATAACTAGAAAGAATATGGAGGTTAGTTTTGAAATACATCTATCTCTTGTATTTTAGACGGTAAAATCTTCGCCTAAATACACCTGACGAACTGTTTCATTTTCTAGAATTTCTTGCGGTGTCCCTTCCGCAATAACTGACCCTTCACTGACAATATAAGCACGCTCACAAATCGCCAATGTGTCACGCACGTTATGATCCGTAATTAACACCCCAATGCCACGATCTTTGAGTGTACGAATAATGTCTTTAATGTCATTTACAGAAATTGGATCGACCCCTGCAAATGGCTCATCTAACAGCATAAATTTAGGATCTGCAGCTAAGGCACGGGCGATTTCAGCACGACGGCGCTCACCACCCGAAACACTCATGCCTAATGAGTCTTTAATATGGGTAATTTTAAAATCCGCCAATAAATCGGTTAAACGTTGTTGTCGTTGTTGCTTATTTAGATCTTTGCGGGTTTCTAAAATTGCCATAATATTTTCAGAAATCGTCAATTTTCTAAAAATAGAGGCTTCTTGCGGTAAATAACCAATTCCTTTACGCGCACGTTCATGCATGGCAAGGTCGGACATATCTAAATCATCCAGATGGATCTCGCCTTTATCCATACGCACCAATCCAACCACCATATAGAAACTGGTTGTTTTACCCGCGCCATTCGGACCCAGTAAACCTACAATTTGTCCACTTTGCATACTAAAGGAAACGTCTTTTACGACCCAACGTTTACTATAGTTCTTCGCAAGGTGCTTAATACAAAGGGTTTGTGTCGCAGTCTCAACCTGATCCATTAATCACGTGCTCCTGGGAAGGATTTAGTACTTGAAGGCGGAATCACAATTTGTACACGACCAGACGATGAACCTGTGCTATTTGGTGTTCCTGTCGCTTCAATATCACCCTTATTCATGCTGTATTTTAATGTGTTACCACGAATACTCGCACCATCTTGCTCTAATAACGCACCACCAGACATGGTAATAATACCTGTACCAGCATTATAAATAATTTTCTGCGCTTGACCTTTTGCTAAGCCTTTATTGGCATCTAATTGCTGCTGAAAACGTGCAGGCCCACCTGTTGCTGTGATTGTACTGATCTCTTTTTTCTGATTCAGATTGGCAACAATTGAGTTTGCTTGTAAACGCATGGTGCCTTGTTCAATAATCACATTGCCAGAGTAAGTCGTTACCCCAGTTTTTTCGTTAAAAGTCGCACGGTCTGCCACCAAAGAAATTGGCTGATTGCGATCTGAAGGAATTGCAAAAGCACTAGATGCCGCAACAATCCCTATACTGAGTACAACTGCTTTTTTAAGGAAAGCTTTATAAGCTTGAAACTTAAGATTTTGGTTCATACTTTCCTCGAATATTAAAAAATTCGTATTGACCATCATTTAAATTGGCTTTCAATCCCTGACTGACAAACTCTGCTTGTGGCGATTGTACAGTCACTTGATGGTTTGTTTCTATTACACGGGTTTGCGGGAATGCCGTCAGCTCATCAGTTAAAAACTGCATTTTCCCCTGCCCTTGATCTAAAAACTTGGTAGCAACAACCTGTTGAGACAAAACAACTTTTTTATTGTCTTCATAACCGTTGGCTTGCTTAGCAAAAAAAGTCGCATTTACAGCGCCATCTTTATACATTGAAGCATTCAAGTTCTCGAGTTTAGTGGTTTGTTTTTGCATATCCTGCTCAAGTCGATCAATTTGAGCACGAATATATAAATTCCCAGCATCATCGGTTTGGGTTAAATTAATTTTTTCTGCGGAATACGTCATACTTCGCGCAGATGCAGTTTCTAATTTATTCCCTTTACCACTGTAATAGTAATAACCACCACTTACAGCAGCAATTGCAATCGCCGTGATATATAAAACTTTGGTATCCATAAGTGTGGTTCTTCACTAAAAACAATTATGTACGTATATAAACATTAATGCGGGATTGTAATAAATTTTTCAAGTAGCTCTTGGTAAGTCCCTTTTGCCATCAGCAGCATGTCGCAAACTTCACGTACTGCACCACGACCACCCATCGCTTGTGTGACTAAATCAGCGCGACGACGAACTTCAACATGACCATTCGGTACCGTTACTTTCATCCCTGCAATAGCAAAAGCTGAAAGATCAGGCCAGTCATCACCCATATATAAACAATCATCTGGTGAAAGGTTGAGTTGAGCACATGCTTCACGCAAAGCCACACCTTTATCTTCACGCCCTTGAAAAACTAAGTCGACACCTAAATCTGACATACGCTTTTCTACAATATTACTTTTACGACCAGTAATAATAATCACTTTCATACCAGACTTTTGTACCAACTTCATGCCTAAACCATCACGAATATCAAAGGATTTAATTTCATCCCCTGAATTGGTTAAAGTCACAAAACCATCACTTAAAATACCATCGACATCTAATACGAGCGCTTGAATATGACGTGCTTGTTCTAATAAAACATAAGATGCCATGGATTAATTTACCCCTGCTTGAATTAAGTCATGCATGCTAATCACACCAATGACTTTATTGGCATCATCAACAACTACAAATTGATTGATTTTTTTGTCACGTAATTTTTCTAAAGCCTTTACTGCACGTGCTTCTTGAGAAATGGTTGCTGGGTTTTGAATCATCACTTCTGAAACTGGTAAGTTCACATCAAAACCTTGCTGCTTATCAATTAAACGGCGTAAATCACCATCGGTGAAAATTCCCAATAAACGATCTTCGCTATCTACAACCGTGGTTAAACCCAAACGCTTATTTGAAATTTCGTATAACACTTTATTCATTGGGGTTTCAGGTGCAACTTTCGGCAGGTCTGTACCCGTATGCATTAGGTGTTTTACATGTAATAACAGGCGCTTACCTAAAGCTCCAGCGGGGTGCGAACGTGCAAAATCATCCGCAGTAAAACCACGTGCATCTAATAAAGCCACCGCCAATGCATCACCCAGAGCCAATGTCGCAGTGGTACTTGAGGTTGGGGCAAGACCTAATGGGCAAGCCTCTTGAATATTGCCTAAAGTAAGTGCGACATCGGCATTTTGTGGCATTGGGCCTGTATCATCAGCACTGATGGTAATTAAAGGCACTTCTAAGTGCTTAATTAACGGCATCAACATCATAATTTCATCACTCTTACCTGAGTTTGAAATTGCTATGAGTACATCACCACGAACCAACATGCCTAAATCGCCATGTCCTGCTTCGCCAGGATGCATGAAGAATGAAGGTGTACCTGTAGAAGCAAATGTAGCCGCCATTTTACGACCAATATGCCCTGATTTACCCATGCCTGTTACCACTAAGCGCCCTTTACACTGCAAGATAATTTCGCAGGCATAACTAAAACGCTCATCTATTTGCGTTGCTAATACACCTAAAGCTTGTTCTTCAATGCGCAAAGTTTCTAATGCGGCTTTCTGAAAATCGATTGGATTCGGCATGGCTTGTAAATTCAACGTTGGCAACCTTAAACTCGATAAGAGTTGATTTCAGGGCAATTCATCATTATTTAAATAATGATCAACCCCAGTCTCAAGTAAAAAATAATTTTCGCAATTTTATCATATCTATGCAAATGCAACGTTTCTAAATGTATAACTTTTCACTTACTTATAAAAATAACGTATAAAACTTTGTGAATCATGGACCTTACGTTATGATGAGAAATCTTTTTGTTATCGCAATATGTAAGCCCTATGCAACCTTTTGTTCTTTACAATTCAGAGCAACGTAAAAAAGTAGAATTTGTACCACGTAAAGAAGGTCATATCGATATGTATGTCTGCGGCATGACCGTGTACGACTACTGTCATATCGGACACGCACGTGTGATGGTTGCATTCGACTATATTATTCGTTTTTTGCGCAGTCAGGGCTGGAACGTCAAGTACGTTCGGAACATTACCGATATTGATGACAAAATTATTAAACGCGCCAATGAAAATGGCGAAAGTATTACCGCACTCACCGATCGCTTTATTCAAGCCATGAATGAAGACGCGGAAAATTTAGGCTGCTTACACCCAGATGAAGCACCTCGCGCGACAGAATATATTGACCAAATGCAAAGCATGATTGGCAATTTGGTCGACAAAGGCACTGCCTACCCTGCAAATAATGGCGATGTCTATTTTCAAGTAGAAAAATTTGCCAAATATGGTCGCCTTTCAGGTCGTAAACTGGAAGATATGCAAGCAGGTGCATCGGACCGTGTTGATGTGGAAGTTGAGAAAAAACATCCTTTCGACTTCGTACTCTGGAAACATGCCAAAGAAAATGAGCCTGCTTGGGCTTCGCCTTGGGGCAATGGCCGTCCAGGTTGGCATATTGAATGTTCTGCAATGTCGACGTGCTGCCTAGGCAACCATTTTGACATTCATGGTGGTGGTTCAGACCTCATGTTCCCACATCATGAAAATGAAATTGCACAAAGTGAAGCATCAACAGGCGAACAATATGTGAATTATTGGATGCATGTGGGCTTTATTAACGTTGATGGCGAAAAAATGTCGAAGTCTTTAGGCAACTTCTTCACCATCCGTGATGTAATGGATAAATTCCATCCTGAAGTCATTCGTTACTTTATTGTGTCTTCACACTATCGCAGCCCTGTGAACTTCTCGGATGTTGCATTAAAAGAAGCTAAAACCACATTAAGCCGCTTCTATCATTCATTCAAAGCCTATCAACAAGTCTACGGCACGAATATCGTTGAACAATTAGATGACAACCTAGTTGAACGTTTTAATGCTGCAATGCGTGATGACTTTAATACCGCCGAAGCAATTGCTGTGTTGTTTGAAATTAACAAAGAGCTGAATCGTTCAGTCAAAGAAGAAAATGCTGAACAAGCAGCGGTTTATTATTCAACGTTGCGCCATTTGACCAATATTCTAGGTCTGGTACAGCATGATGTTGAAGACTTTTTAAAATCTGATATTGGGCAAGAAGCTTTAGGCTTGTCTGAAACTGACATTGAAGATCTCATTCAACAACGTCAAGATGCAAAGAAAGCTAAGGACTTCGCAAAAGCCGATGGCATTCGTCAGTCACTATTAGATCAAGGTGTGGTTTTGGAAGATACACGTCAAGGTACTGTATGGCGTCGTGCTGATTAATTCAGCAATTGCATTATAAAGAGTTGACAGTCGAATTAAACTCTCTATAATGCACACCCATATTGCGGGAATAGCTCAGTTGGTAGAGCACAACCTTGCCAAGGTTGGGGTCGCGAGTTCGAGTCTCGTTTCCCGCTCCAAAATTTAAAAGGCGCTTATCAAAAGATAAGCGCCTTTTTTTATTGATTTTATATAAGTTTATTTTTATAAAAATTTCTTAAACTTAAAATATAACATCACATAATTGCTGATTTAAAAATTCAGCATCAAAATACGACCAACGCTATTATTCACACTCATCGGAAGCCATATTTAAGTACATCACAAAGTACGAAAACTATAATGCATAAAGCCCAAATCAAATAACCATTTCAAATTAAGCATTTTAAGCGCTATTCAATCCCATTGACTTCGCATTCTTTTCTCAACGGACAAGGTTCGCCCCCTAGCAAATTTTCAAGCATGTTTTGCATATGTTGCAATTGCATTATCTTCTCCTGAATCATGCCCAACTTTTCTTGTAAAATCGTATTAAATTGCGTGGCAGGAATCTCATTTTCACCAATAATATCAATAATTTGCTTTATTTCCGTAAGTGTAAATCCAAGGTTTTTGGCGGTCAGGATCAGTTTTAACTGTTGCAGTGTCTGTTCAGGATAATCCTTGTAGCCATTATTGCGTACTAAAGGCTGAATCAATGCCATCTTTTCATAAAAACGGATCGTGTCCCGACTTAAATTAACTTGTTGTGATAGCTCGCCGATTAGCATATGCAATTTCCTTTTATTTTTTTAAAAAGCTCTTGACCGTGGTCTGTACTCCATAGTTTAGCTTAAGCACTAACAATTAATGAGTTTAATTTTATGCTTATGTCATCTCAAACTGCGCTTGTGGTCGGTGCAACCGGATTTATTGGTAAGTTCCTTGTCGCACAACTACTTCGAGATAATGCAAAAGTGTTTGCTTTATGTCGCAATATCAATGAACAGGAACCTCAATTGCGTCGTTGGCTGACACAGCAAAACATCAATCATCAAGAGCTACGTTTTGTTCAGGGCGATATTACTCAGCCCGATTTGGGGCTATCACCTGAAGATTGGAAAACGGTGAAAGAGGTGAATTATCTATACAATGCTAGCGCATTATTCAAATGGCATCTGTCTATGCAGCAGGCTCAAGCGGTCAATGTCGATGGACTAACCAATCTGCTTCATAGCGTGAACAAGCATTGCCATTTAGAACGTGCAGTACATTTATCAGGCTTTATGTTGACGCTAGATCAGCATTTACAAGCAGCAGGCATATACCGAGAACATATCGAAAAAACTGACTGGCCAAAAATCTATGAGGCATTAGGCGCTTATGAAGCTTCAAAGATTGAAGGACATTTTAACTGGATTAAACAAGCAGACCTATTAAATATACCCTGGACAATCATCCACCCAGCAACCGTGATTGGAGATGAAATAACTGGTGAAATTCCATCATCTCAACCTATTACTGCTCTCATTCAACAGCTTCAACAAAGAAAAATGAATGCCCTTCCTGGCACCCCACAACATTCTCTACCTTTGGTATCAGTCACCATGTTGGTTAATGCTATGGTACATGCAAGTAAAGACCCTCACACACTTAAACAAGAAATTCTAGTCGCGAATCCTCAGCAAATATCGCTTCAAACTTTAGTACAAATCATTGCTCAGTCGTTACAGATTAATCCTCCACGCCATTTTATTTCTATCTCTTTTCTAACATGGCTTTTAAAGTGGCGATGGTTAGCAAACAAACTAGATATGTCCCCAGAAATGCTAAATTTTATCAGAACTGAGCAGCTTGATCTGGGAGCATTCAATCGACTAAATCAACAATGGAAAATCCCTCCAACTGAGCTGAAAGAAACCATGCAAAAGACTGTGGAGTGGGTTACTCACTGAAATGAATGTAATCGTTTGACATGAAGTACCAATAAACCAAAAACTCGTTTTTGGATTTATAAAAGAGGGCGAATATCGCCAATAATCACGAACCATATACCATTGATTTAAATATCAATTTAGTTAAGTTTTCTAGAAATTATCCATAACCTTAATTACGGATACTTTCATGAACATAATTAATCAGGAACTTAATAATTAATGGTATAACTCAAGGCAAACGTTCGTCCTTCTGCAGGAATTGCCAGAAGTGAATTGGCATTCGTCACCGCAGCTTGTTGAGCAAATACGGTTTTATATTGCTTACCCCATACGTTATAAACCCCAAAATCGACTCGGCCTTTTGCCATTGGGAAGTGCGCCAACACATCCATCGTGGTATAACCCTTGATCTCTGCAGCACTGTTACTATCCGTGATTCCTGCAGCTTTTAACGCCAGATCATCTTTATAAGCTTTGTCTGTCCCTTTAATGGCTAACATTTGAGCGCGCACACCATAACCTTCAGCATTGCTCCATTCTGCAAATAAAGTGCCTTTGATTGGTGAAACTGCAAAAGCATTTAACTCATGCCAATTATCCGCAGCATCTTTGTACTGACCACGTGTATAACCCAAAGTTCCCCCCACTTTATAGTTGTCCATAAATGGATAACTCACAGTGGCTTCTGCACCATAAATGCGTTGATCGGTATCTACTACATTGACAGATCGGTCAGAGTTAAATTGCACGACTTTATCCGAAGTATTGTAGAACCCTGTTAAACCTAAATTTAGACCTGAATCTTGATTTAAGCGCCAACCAAGCTCATAGCTATTCACCGTAATTGGCTCAATGCCAGAAGTTGTTAAGGTATATGCTGCGACATCACGTAATACGCGCTGTACATCTGGATAGCTATAGCCTTGAGAGAAATTGGCATAAAGTTGTTGTGCATCTGTCAACTTGTAAACAGTCCCTAAATTGAACAGGAATTTATCTGAATCTGTCGAATCTGCCGCCATTAAGGTATAAGGCTTACGTGCTGTTAAATAACTGTCAGTATCCGCCTGAACATATTGATAACGCACACCTGCTTGAACATTTAAGCGATCTGTTAACGAATAATCGCCTTGTAAAAAAGTCCCAATATTTTGAATTTCTGTGTCTGGTCCTGAACCTTGTGTTTCACCTGTTGGCGTATAAACCAAACCTGTGTTGCTTGGTAGATAAAAGTCTGCCCACTGATGATCTTTTTCCCAATCATAGTCCAAACCATAAGTCAGTTTTAACTCACGATCTGCCACTTTCAAATCAGATTGTAAGGTAGAGCGAATCCCCGCATAGTCCACATTGGACTGGCTTTGTTTAACACTCACGCCATCTTTCGAGTAACCATAAGGAACAAAACGCGATTTCTCATTTCGATAATAGGCTTCTACATTTAGAATTTGCCCTAAGAAAGCTTGATTTTGATATTGCGTATTAAAAGCATAGCGTTCTGTGAATGGTTGCTTGTCTAAGCTCCAACCCTTAATCGCTTTTAATGAAGGTTCGGTATTTGTCTGTAGATAAGAATAATCAGGACCATATTCAGTATCTTGTTCATCTTTATAATATTGCGCACCAAAACTTAAACTTTGACTATCAGTCAAATTAAAATTCAGTCGTCCATTTACATCAATGGTATCGGTATCCATCGTGCTGCCCTGCCACGGGCTTAATGAAATACGATCTCCTCGACCATCAAACTGGGAACCGCGGTTGGTATAATCCACCCCTAAAAAGCCATCCACTTTGTCATTCGCAAAAGAAGCGGTCTGTCCAACTTGATAAGCCAGACTGTCACTACGGAAATTATCGGCGGCGGTCACACCCAATTTGGTCTGAAAACTAACAGGTTCAGATTTGTCTGCTCGTTTAGTAATAATGTTAATAATACCGCCTGTTGCTCCAGAACCATAAATGCTGGTCGCACCCGAAACGACTTCAATATGATCAATCATATTCGGGCTAATACTATTCAGTTGACGCGCGACATCACGTGATCCTGTTTGAGACACCCCATCAATCATCACCAGTACATTACGTCCGCGCATGGTTTGACCATAGTTACTGCTTGTTCCGCTGCTTGGCGCAAGCGAAGGTACAAGTTGCGCTAAAATATCAGCAACTTTACGACCTGTACCTGCCTGCTGTGCAATTTCATCTGCTGAAATGGTTTGGACCGTCCCCGCAATTTCCGCAATACTTTTTGGTGTTCGTGTTGCTGTCATGATAATCGTTGGGAGCTTCGCTTCGGCATTTTGTGTTTCAACACCTGCCGTAACGGAATCATCCGCATAAAGTTGGGTGCAAATTGCTGTTGTAAGCAAGCAAAGACTAAAGTGTGACAAGCGCATTTTTATTTCCAAGTAGTAAGTATTAATATTGGTGCAAATAGTAATCATTATTATTACTATTGTAAAAACTTTTATTTCAATTTTTTATTTTTTTTATGGATTTTAATCGGCTATTTATCAATAGAGTTGTAGGACTATGCTTCGTTTAAAATATAAGCTAAACAATGTCTCCCGAATGGAAGACATTTCTAAAATACCCACAATCTTTTCTATGAACGAGCTAATGCTCCACACCGTTCATAAAATTTGTCTCTAAAACAATGATATAAAATGGCTGTTTTTTCTAACATGTGAATCTTTTTCTGGGCTTCAAAAGCAATCTCATGGGCGACATATTCATAAGATTTCACATTTTCATCAGGCTCCCCTACAATTTTCTCTGCTGGAGAATGCTCAAAAATAAAATAACTCATCATGCGCATTACAGCTTTAAAATGCCCTTTTCCCACCACACTTTCTTCGCCCAATAAGATATGCCATCCTAAATCATGCTCTAATGCAGGATAATATAAGGATAACCGATCCCGTTTAGCCTCGTATATTTCTAAATAGCCCACATCCTGCCCTTCAATTTGAATAATATACAAACGTTGATGGTCATCAATCAGCATCTTCTCAAAATAGACAGCCAGCTCTAGTTCGGGTTTGTTCAGTTGCCACTGCGGGATGACATGAGGTGTATGCATCCATTTATAAAGCAATGGAAAATCGTCAGGTAAAACCACTGCGCGAAGTGCATAGGAAATCCCTTTTTCTGCATAAGAAAAATAATGGGGAAGACTTGAAGATAATGTTTGCATGGAAATCCTTTCTTTTTGTCTTAGACCGATATTTAAATGCTGTGATAATACTGTTCAGTTGGATGCTGGCTAAAAAACTGCTCTCTTTTTTGTTGTTCCAAAAGTTCCATTTGTTGGAATTTTTCTGAATGGAGTGCGGCCACTTCAGGCTTTAGAATGAAAACGCCATCTGCATCAGCAACGATCAAATCGCCTGTTGAAATGATTGAATCAAAATATTGAATATCTTGATCAAAGTCGACCAGACTTTCTCCTTCTGCTCGGGTGGTTAAACAACTCACCGCTTGAGCAAATACGGGAACTTTCATGGCACGTAAAGCACAAATATCAGTGACCGCACCAAGAACAATGATGGCGGCCAATTCATGGTAAATCGCTGCACGGTGACGTTGTTCTCCCCAACATGCACGGTAACCCAGTTTCCGCGCATCAATCACCAGTACGTCACCTGCTGCGCTTTCTAACAGTGCCTTGCGTAGCAGCATGGCATTCATGGAGTTTAAAGTGACCGTTCGCACCCGCCCTACAACATGTTGAACTGAATTAACTGCATGAATTTTAGGTAAATAACCCGTATCTAAAACATGTCCAATGGTTGAACTGGCAATATTGGCATACTGTGTAAATAAATGATTTAATTGATCTGACATGGGCTTTGATCTCTTTCTTGATTCTTTTTAGCTAGAGGGCAACTGCTGCAATATTCACGTTTGGATTCAGGGAGTTGAAAATAAAAACAGCACTTTTTCCTTAGGTAAGTTCCACTGTTTAACTTTCGTTTTTGTTCTAACAAAAGAAATGGATTTTGTTTTAAGCCAAAATATTCGGCAGGTAAATTTGATAAGAATTGGCGTTGCTGCAAAATTTTTGTCAAAGTCTGTTGAGATGAATTTTGTTTCTGCATCAGATCATAGAACTGTAAAATTCTGAGCGCTGTGTTTTCCCAAAGCAAAAACCTCTGCACTTTGGCAACTTTACTCATGACCTCAAACACTTGACTTAAATCATCAAAAATCCTCAGCATGGTTGCTTTATAGGTGTGTTGTTGTGTCCACCACGTATCCTTTTTTAAAAAGGTGGGTTTAATATTTAAATGACGGTCCCAATACCATGTCGCTGCTATTTGCACTGAAAGCGCAGACAACTCCCAAGGCAAACTCACCTGTTCCGTTAACAATGCGTATAAATAAGGAAATAACAGCGGAACTGCCCAATATTTCATAAACATTGAACCTGAACAGGTTAAGTTAACAGCCTGTATACGTGTTGAAAATTCAGTCAGTACAATTAAACACTGCTCAGGATCTAATAGATCGGCAAAACTACATGCATCGTGCATATGCAAATTGATTTGAATATTGAGCCTTTCAGCCAAAACATGGTTGGCTTGAGAAAGACCCAATGATTCAAATTCAGGCTCTGAGACAACATTTACGACAGAGATATGGGAACGCACGCTATACTGACCTGTTCAATCATTCTTTTCAGCAGTCTGCAACTTCTTGACGAAATTACAGGTTTGCCCCATACGACTTGGCATGCTCCCAGTTCGATTATCTTGCTCGAGTAAAGGGCGAATAAGCTGTTTATATGGCCAATGCTCTTTTTCAAATAAAATATGCTGTAAGGCTGAACGAGCTTCATCACTGAACGGCACAGTATTTAGAGCCTCCTGCAACGCTTGAGCCAAAATCTGCCATAACTCGAATGTATTGAGCTGATAATATTCAGCAACTGACTCCAATATGCTGGCTAAATTAACTTGTATCCCTAAGGTCTGTAGGTACAAAATAAGATCTTCAATCGAATCATGATAAAGCGTGATTCTGAAATCATGTGGGCTTAAATACTGCGGATCTTCCAAACCTTGTTGTTGTAGCCAAGGTAAATAAATGCGTAATGAGTCATGATCACGCAACATCAACCCAGCAAACTGACCCTGTTTGAGAACAATACAAATATTCTGACCATGAATTTCCCCCATTAATCCCAGACGGAAGAGCCTTAAATTCACGTCAAAAAAATCTCGACACAACATCTTGAAAGTCGCCATGATATTTTCTTTGGTCGACTGAAGTTTTTGCGCCTTTAAAATAAACTCAAATGGATATATTTCTCCCGCTAAACATTGTCCTAAACTGGCCATCGGAATAATTTGGTAAGGCTGTTGTAAGAGTTCAGCAGGAATACGGCGCCGTTGTACCGCTAAATGCATGGGCTGCTCATCAAATAAGGTCAAATTATCTGGAGTTAAATTTTCAAGCTGATGGGGTAAATATGCCCACCACTGATTTTCATCACACAACCACAAACGCGTGTTTAAAACCTCGTCCAGTTTCTTTGCATCTTGCAACAGCCTTTGGTTTTTTTGCCCATTGATCATTTTCACAATCGGCAAAAAACGCAGTGAACCCAAAGACTTCACTGCCAAAGGCAGCTTTAGGCTGTCCTGTGGTTTTGAGGCTGATAATAAGCTTCTTAAGGAAGAACTCGCATACATTTCGGTAGATTGAAATTCCAATGGAATCATCACGCCATCTAGCAATTCTTGAGTAAATTTCTCCGACAAAATATGCTTAAACTGCCAAATATGCATCGGTAAAACCAAAAACTCATCACCGATTTCTTTTTGATTTAATTCCTGCTCTAAGGCAGCATATTGCTCATGATCTAAAAAAATTTTAGCGGGTTGCTGGATTTCAATCTGCGTTACCGCCTGACCATAGACCAGTTTTGCTTTTTTAACTGCGACCCAACGCAAAGGAATAGGCTGGGAAAACTCTGGGCTAAATTGCAGATACTCCTCTGCCGAAAAACCATCTTTTAATTTGGCCAACGGATGATATGGACGATCCCTGAGTCCAGCATATTGTTCAAGTTGAATAAACAATTTGGCAGGACAATCTAAACCCCATGTTTCGGTACGAATCTGATGCTGTGCAGTGAGCTGACTTTGCATCATGCTCAGTTGCAGATCATCTCTAAATGTCTCTAACTTGGCAGTTTCACAGTGAGAAAAGTAGCCAAAACGCTGCATCACATCAAAAAAATCTAATGCACTTAATGCGCGTAATTGATAATTTTGCTCTGCCTGAATCCATACTTGGTAAGCAGGCATATGCGGTTGAATAACCCAATCCTGTTGAATTGCCTGCTGTAATGGAAGAACTATAAATTCTGAAAAATCGGCGTGAAATAAAAGTGCGAAAGAGGTTTGATCTAGATACGTCTCGAACAAAGCATTGAAATTCTGCTCAAAACGATCTTTTAACAGTGCCAATGCTTGTGGCTTAGTAAAAATGACATGCTCTGGAATATAACCTTCCACCAAAAAACTATTCACCAAATCCACCAAAATCATTTGGGTCGTTACGGTTGGTGAAAACAACATCGTATTCATCTTTAACCCTCTTGAGCAGTTGATTTGCGGAACTGATAAAGTGGATTGTTCACCAGACGAAGCTGTACCTCGCCATCGCCAAACAAACGTCTTTTGGTTAAAGATTCAATGCAGAACTGTGCAGCAAATACATCAAATTTTTCATATCTATTTTGATGTTCAGGATTTTGTTGTTGGAAATGATGAATGATGTTGGCCGCAATTTGCCAAAATTGTTGTTCAGGAAAATTGATTTTCTGCTGTAATGTCATCGCAATATCGCTGAGAGCAACGAAAAACAAACAGGCACAACTAAAATCTCGTACGGCATTTAAATCATCAGTCAAAATAAATGACATGCGATTGGCTTTTGCATGTTCTGCGGGTAAGGCATGTAATTGAGGATATTCATGAGGATGAGTTAAATGTTCTGGACTAAAGCGAACACCATCGTGAAAATCTTTTAAAATAATCCGCGTAGGCCAACCATTTTTATGCACTAAAATAATGTTTTGACCATGCGATTCCGAACCAATACCTTCTGCATGTAATAGAAATAAAATCGGTTGAATCACGACAGAAAGGAATTGTGTAAGCCACGCTTCCGTACCATATTTTTCTAGCCACGGTTGAATAAGCAACTGCCCATCACATTGAACATGACTAACACCATTAAGCGGAATAGCATCTTCTTCTGGCTTTAAATAAGCGTGAACACTTTCACGCCACAAACTCCCAATCGTGCCATAGGCTTGTTTGGCGTGTGACGTAGGTAATTTTGTAAAATCAACCGCAGTGGCATGCACTTCTCTTAAAATTGCAAAATCTAAAGACTTTGCCAGTTCACTATTTTCGATTAAACGCTGTAACCAATCCGTAATTAACGGACCATTCATTGCAGCATGCGCAGCCAAAATTCGTGAACTGGAAGTATTGGTTAAATTCATTGCAAGTTTAATGTAGGGCTTTTCTGGATGCTGTAAATTGGTCAAAGTTCTTAAGGACTGTTGCGCAATGTACGCATCACTTCCGTGACCTAAATAGACAATTTTTTGTTGCGCAATTTCTTCAAAGAATGTATGAACCAGCGTATTTTCCCATTGCCAAGGATGTACGGGTAGCCATGTATATTGGCTGATATTTAAATCCTGAGCTCTCAAAGTTTGAGCAAACAGCGCTTGATCTTGCTCAGTTAGTTGTTGCTGTAAAAACTGTTCCGCATGAATAGACTTTGAAGCATTTTCTGAAAGCAAGGAATGATGAATGGCTAGCCATACCAAGTGGATCGGTTGTGCGTATTCCACCCCATATTTCAGGTTGTCCTGTAAGCTAAAACCAACACGTGACTTGTAACAAGGGTGATAAGGATGCCCATCCATTAAATATGTTTCTAGAACATCATAATTGTACTGTGTCGCAGGAAGTTGAAATTGGTTTTGACAGTGTTGCGATTGCACATCATGAATAAATGTCCGTTTTAATTCATAAATGAAATCTTCCAATTTAGCTGCATTTGGAATCGCACGGACAATTTCCTCAATCACTTGATTTAGTTGTGCCGCTGACTGTTGTCCTGCATGGTCTTGACGAATCACCTCTTGTTCATCCAAACGGACTAAACAAAAGCTCAGATAGTGCTTGCCTGCTGCACGGTACTGAATTTCTTTTTGATTTTGATCGAATGCTTGGATGATAAATACGTCATTTTCAAATTTTGCATCAATCACTTCTTCAAAAATTAAAGCCTGAAGCAATTGTTTGATGACACGTTGTTCTACTTTCTTCATTGCAGTTTGATCGGATTGTTGCCAAGCTAAAGTTGCGACATAAGAGGCATTGTTTTTGTTCGTTAATGTGGGATGTAAATGACCCATAACCGATTCCTTCATATTAAATTTTAAATGTGTATGTGTTGCTGTTTTTGATGTGGAAACTTCCATGCAAAAGGCAGGGCCAAGAGCGTTATGCAGGCGCAGAAGAAAAATAGCTCTTGAATGACTTGCCTTTGTACAATGGCTAATTCAGGACTTTCTAAGAAATTTTGCGTCTGTATTTGCAAATAAAGTGCAGCAATCACAACCGCAATTGCAGCGCAAAGCCTACGCAATAAGTTATTTACAGCCGCACCATGTGTCACAAGTTCTGGATTGGGTAAGTGATTCAGTCCTGCTGTGGTCGCAGGCATATAAGACAAGCCAAATCCCAAACCATGCATCACCATGCAGAGCATTAATAAAACGATAGAGTGATTAGCTGCCAACCCTAAGCCGACAAAGGATATTGCGGTCAGCACGATACCCACACTTAACAGCCGTTTTGCCCCATGCTGATCTAAATAGCGACCAGCACGTTTACTACACAAGCTGGTGGTTAAGGCACTACTCATGAGTAATAGCCCTGACCAAAGTGGACTTAACTGCAAACTATTTTGAATGAGTAAAGGAATCAAAAATAAGCTCAAAAATAAGCCGATGGTATGCACAACCGATAACATCAAACTGTAATTAAACTCACGACTTTGAAATAAAGACCAAGTAATAATGGCATCTGGCTTTTTTCGGCTAGCCCAAAAAAATCCAAACCCTGCAAAACCACTCAGTCCCAATAACCACCAGAACGTGGGCTGATAGACATCCTGCAATTGTTGAATGAGACTTAAGGCCAACACGAAGCAAATAATGAAAATTGACAGTAATCCGAAACCAAGCCAGTCAAATTTTAAATTTTGAATGGCGAGTTGCCGAGGCAGATAAAACCACCCCATGATTAAAGCAATGATTGCCAATGGTACATTTAATAAAAATAAGGCATGCCAACTGGACACAGCGAGCATCAAGGCACCTAACATTGGACCGCAGGCTAAGGTCAGCATAATCATTGCTCCCCATAGCCCCGTTGCTGCACCCCTCTGTTCTTTCGGCGTAACTGAAAAAATAATTCCCAATGACAAAGGAATCATCAGCCCACTGGCAAATCCTTGTAAGGCTCGAACCGTTAACACGGTCTCAAATTGCGAAGCGAAAGCCCCGAACATCGAGCTCAACATAAAAAGACTTAATGCGGCTAAATACACACGACGCTTGCCCCAACGCTGACTGAGAAAACCAGTCAGCAGCAAGCTTAGACTCATGGTCAAAAGGAAAATCACCATGACCCAACTTACTGTTGCTTCAGCAATTTGGAAATCTTGCATCAGTTGAGGAATAGCAGGATTAAAACTACTGTTATTAATACTTACTGTACCTGTACCCAGCATCACTGAGAGCATAACGCAACGTTGCGACACCAAAGCATCAGAAGTCGCGAGAGAATCTAACTTTGACATTTCAGCCATGCCTATTCCCAGCCCTACTTCATCAAATATTCAGGGTAGTGATCCGCAGCTTTTCTTGAAATCTGCGATGACATCACATCCGTACGAGCATGGGTTTTAGATATCGCACTCTTCGCAAATGGACGATCAGATTCTTGGTAGTGAAAATCCTGAAAACTTTGTCGCCCTTCGATATTAAAATAAGACTCACCCAAAATCTGATTGGCAATTTTTGCAGAACGAAAAGCCCCTAATCCTAGGTCAGGTGTACCCACGCCATGATGTCGCAAATCAGTATTCTGAATATAAATTTTGCCTTCACCTTGATAGTTCAGTTGATGGTGTTCATTGATCTCCCAATGATGTTGTCCATCTAGGGGAATATCACGACTCAACTTAGTTAAAAAGTCTAACGAAGGATATTGATAACCTGTTGCCGCAATCACCATGCTGGCTTGAAGGTTTAAAACTTGCTGTTTCTGGGTTTGGAAAAATTTCAGTTGAACACTTTTTCCGTTGATTATTTCAGCATTTTCAAGCTGATGATGTCCTGCAATCGTGACATGTATCTCTGCATCTCCAATGCTACGCTGATATAAGCGCTCATAAATATCACGAATGGTTTTAGCACTAATGCCTTTATATAAATTTGCCTGTGTCACAGGTAAAGTATCTTTGAGTTTTTTAGGCAAGTGATAAAAATACGACATATAGTCTGGGCTAAAACTTTCCAAACCGAGTGGCGTATTTTCCATCGGGAAAAACCCAGCCGAACGCGTCAGCCAATATAAATGAAATCGTGATTGACCCGTTTCAGGATGTATTTGCTTATCAAATAAATCTATGAATATCTCAGCGGCAGACTGACCTGAACCAATCAGGACTACATTTCCTGATAAATGATCCTTACACTGATCGATATAATTTGATGAATGTATACACTGCTGTGTCTGCTCAGCCACCCGCTGTAGCGGTTGCGGTAACTTAGGTATAGTGCCTGTACCTAAGACCAACTTTTGGGTTTGTTGAACCGACAGACGACCTTTATACTCAGTAATCACCTGAAAACCACCTGAAATAGGTGCGATGTCTGTTACGCGGCTTGCAAACTGTAAATTACGTAATTGTTTGACCACCCACTGGCAATAGTGATTATATTCTTGCCGTGGAATATACATATTTTCCCGAAAATAAAACTTATATAAACGCTGATGGGCTTTTAAATAATTCAGAAAACTATAGGGGCTGGTCGGTTCGACCAAACTGACCAAGTCTGCCATGAAGGGAACTTGCATCATCGCATTCGGCAACTGTATTCCTGCATGCCAGTCAAACTCATGCCGCTTATCCACAAATTGATATTTGAGTGAAGCATGTTGATTGAGCAATGCAGCCAAACTTAAATTAAATGGCCCTAAACCAATACCGATAAAATCAAGCATGTTCAGTCTCCACTACAGTTTGCGCAACATACAGTGGGTTTTTTAAATTGACATAAATCGACTGTTGAGAAATATCGGCTTGTAGTTCATCTAGTTCATACAAGCGCGTCATCAAATTGCCCTTATAAGGGAATGTACTTTGATGTAAAACTGTCTTGAGCAGTTGGCTTTCAGGATATTTTTGATACGCTTGAGTTAAATAAGATTGTAATTTTTCAATCAGTTGCTGTTCTTGAACTACCCCCGTTATGCCAATTGCATTAATCAAACCAAATAAGGTATTTCCAATAAAGTAATATCGGAAACGCTCATCCACTAAAGCCTGTGGGCAAACTGCCTGACCCTCTGTCGCCAAGGTCGGAAAACGTGCCAAAATTTCGTTGGCTAACTCTTGAATATAATAAAAACCTTGATTGTCTCTAAACCAAACATTTTTTGGCATTCCATCTTCAAGTTCAATCAGTGTATTTTGCTGATGAGCTTCAAATGCCATACCAAACTCGTGATACAACTCCATAAGGGGTAAAATTGTAATTTCTAAAAAGCGCTCGAACCACTGTAAAGCCACATCTGTTTGACTCAGTCCAGTCTGCGTTGAAACTTCAGCAAAAATTTGACTAAAACGATTTTTAGATTCAAACGGATGATCTTGGCACAACGAAGCAATACAGGTTACATCATCACTTTGCTTGAACGGATTTTCCCGTAGAATACAAATGGTTTCATCCAGAACTTGACCATTCACTTTTAATGCAATCCAAGCGGGGTCGCTGATGGTTTGTAATCGTGGATTACGCTGTCTAAAATCTGAAAGACAGTCATCATTCCATAATTGGTAGCTCAATAAACCGCGATGGCACTCTTTATAGAGATTCACACGAATCGAATTGGTCACAGCCACAGTCATTGAAGCCTTAAACATCCAAGGTGCTTGCTCACTATATAAAGTTCGCACTGATGTCGTCGCCTTAACATCCCAACCCAAAGCACCAAAATCAATTAATTTCCCTTCATGTAAAAGCTGTTGATACCAATCTTTATCTTTTAAATATCTGGCCTGCCATGGATGCAACGGCAGCAACGCGTAATCAGGATGCTGCGCCATTTTTTCATGATGATAAGTATTAAAGTATGCTGCTAAATCTTGTTTTAATTGACTTGGAATCGATAAATTATGCGCATTATCATGAATGACATAATCTGGATGCACATATAAAAAATGCATTTTGAAGGCGGTCTGAGTTTCTGGCGAATAACGCTTCCAATCATCTTGTACAAAACCCTGACGGCTCTTTGGTGAGGGATGCATACTATGTCCAAGGACAAGTGCTTGCTCACTTTGAACAAAGTTTTGCTTCGGCGCAATGACTTCATCCATTTGATCTTTTCGATGAGTTAAAAACTGTTGTAATGCCCGACGGCTTTGAATCCAGCACTCCAATAAAGAAGAGGTATCTAACGCCTTTTCATTTTCTTTTAGGGTTAGATTTTCTAATAAATTGGCAGCCAAATTTACAGCACTAATTTTTAAAATTTGATTGTCTTGCTCAACCCATGGTAAATCAGCCAAACGATGCCGACCCACTTTACTCATATATTCAAGCGGTGCATAAACATATCCAGCAATGCTATCCAAAGGAATACACACCAAAACCTTGCTCTGACCCTGCTCACGTAAATGTTGTGATTGCTCGGTCACAGGAATCAAATGTCCATTTCCTGTTTCTTGTAGATATGAATTAATTAAATGTTGTAAAGCGATCTTATCCGTAATTGATTTCATCGTTATCACTTCTATCTATTAAGTAAAAATAGTGTGAGGCATAAGATATACTGATCAATTTAAAATGTAAATGATAATTACTATTAATTACACCATCATTTATAGTGATGTATATCCTATTCCAGATATCATCAATAAGATGTGTTTCTCAATACAAAATTTAATAATGACAATAGAAGATGTTGTGCAATAGTTTAATGCTTTGTTGTACTTAACAAGACTTGCTAAGCCCGTTGCCTCTACGATACATACGACTTTCAATATAACAATTTCACGAACCTCTGCCATTCATAACAGGTATATAACTAACTTACTGTTATTTCAGCATACGCTCCTTGAATAGAGCTGCACCACTTCACATAAGACGACATTCACTTAGCATTTTACGACACTGCTTGAGTGAGGGTTTTAATAGATGGCTATTCAGTTGAGATCAAAACTTGAAATTCTTATGTGTCCCTAGACGATATAAAACATGGAATTATTGAATTAAACCACGCACAATATTTTTTTAATTGGGAGTAAATTTGCGTAAAAAAACTCAAATTTAACCTGATCATTAGCCCAATAACTGAGTAACAATCAGCTCAAATTTGAGCTGGCTATTTATACCGATTTATATCAATAGACTAAATTTTTCTATGAAATATCAATGCATTTTTAATTGCGGTCTAGCCGACTTAGATAACACATCCTTTAACATCAAAATGCTGGTTTTAAATAGCCCGTGCAATGCAATTTGATGAAATCGATACAGTGACATATACATTAAACGAGCAACAAAGCCTTCAATATTGATATTGCCCATGACATGTCCAACACTATTACGGTCACTTAAAGACACGAGTGAGCCTTTATCCTTAAAGACAAATTCTGGAAGTGGCTGAGCTGCGATATAAGCTACCAAGGCTTTTTCCAAAAAAATTGCCTGTTGATTGGCGACTTGAGCACGCGGTGCTAAAGGACGCTCCTTGCCTTCTGGTGTATAACTCGCACAATCCCCCATCGCAAAAATAGAATCATCTCGTGTCGTTTGCAAGGTCGATTTAACAATGAGTTGATTAATACGATTGGTTTCTAATTCGGCAATATTATTGAGAAAATCTGGGGCTTTAATTCCCGCAGACCAAACTTTTAAGTCAGCAGCTAATTGAGTTCCATCATCAAAATAAATGTGTGTTTCATCAATTTTTTGTACTCGACTTTTGGTTCTGACCTGAATACCCATGTTGACTAATTCGGCTTCTGCCAAACTTGATATTTTAGAATTCAGCGCTGGCAATACTCGATCTGCCGCCTCAATTAAGGTAATACACACATTGTCTGGTTGAATACTGTCTAAACCATATTTGCAAAATTGATGCGCTGCAAAATGCAATTCCGCTGCCAATTCAACCCCTGTCGCACCCGCACCAATGATCGCAATATTGAGTAAGCTGTGCTGCGTATCTTCAATTAGGGTATTGGCTTGAGCTTGGAGATATAGATTTAAAAACTCTTTCTGCAAATAATCTGCCTGAGCACGTGAATCCAGACACACACAATGTGCTTTTGCACCCTCAGTATTAAAGTCGTTTGAAGTCGATCCTACTGAAACAACTAAAATATCGTAAGCAATAGAACGAGATGGTGCAATTTGCTCACCTTGATGAGAACTTAATTCTGCAAGTTGAATCTTTTTTTCGGTACGATCAATATTGATCATTTTCCCCAAAAAGAACTCAAAATGATTTTTATTGGCATGGGCAAAGTAATTCAATTCATCATCATGTGAATTCAACGTTCCTGAAGCCACTTCATGTAAAAGCGGTTTCCAAATGTGGGTTAAAGTTGCATCGACCAAGATAATTTCGGCTTTATTTTTTTTGCCTAAACGATTCCCCAAACGCGTAGCGAGTTCAAGCCCGCCAGCTCCACCACCGACAATTACGATGCGTGTCTTACAATTTTTGTTTTCCAGTTGCATTGTTGTTTCTCCAATTGTTTGATGGTTAGGAAACGTCTGATTCATAATCATCAAATAATTTTCTAGCGTTCCGTTGCGCTTAGAGTTGTATCAAAATGTATCGCAAAATAATAAAATACAAATAAATTATAGTGAACATTTATTTAATAAATAGTGTTAAAAATTTAACGAGATTAGAGGCAAGATTAAACTTTAAATATCAGCAACAATAAAATTAAATAGATTTATTTTTATATATTTTTCAAAAACATATTTTAACTAAATTTCAAAAACTCATATAAATTTTATAAAAACAAAGGAGATAAAGTTCTGATTTTTTAATACACAATTCAACTTTCAATTGTTCTTTTTTTGATCTAAAAAGCAATATTGAAGACACATAGAAAAAGTTACCCTCCATTTGGCTTTGCTCATAAGGAGGACTTCCGACATGAATCACTTAGAAAATTATGGTTTTTAAAAACTCAAAATAGCCCCAAATTTTGAATAATTTTTTATATATTGCGTTTAAAAGTCAGTCATTAATATATAAATCTTGGTGCTTAAATAAGACAGTTTTTAATTATGATAGCAAGAAAAAGTCACACCCCTTTTTCAAGAGGTATGACTAAAATTATTAGGTTTACTGCAACTGAATTAAATCAATTAGACCAACAATTCAGCTTTGGCAAGATTCGAATATTTGGCACGTGCAGCATGTAATTTCTGATAACTATCAAGTAAACGTTGATGACGATCTAACCCTTCAAGTTTCATACTGGTTGGCGTTAAACCATAGAATCGAACGCTACCATCGACTGAACCCACTGCTGCATCCATGTGTTCATCACCAAACATACGACGGAAATTGACTTCATAATCTTCAAGTTCCATTTCATCATCCAGTTCAACTTCTAACACGACATTTAAACATTGGTAGAATAAACCGCGTTCAACCGTATTGGTGTTGTATTGCAAGAAAGTTTCAACCAGATCTTTGGCTTCTTCAAATTGCTGTAAAGCCAAATAAATCATCAGCTTGAGTTCAAGTATCGTGAGTTGTCCCCAAACCGTATTGTCATCAAACTCAATGCCAATCAGGGTTTTGATGTCGGTGTAGTCATCCAACTCGCTTTCTTCTAAGCGTTCAACCAAGGCTTCAAGCTGCTCATCATCTAAACGGTGTAAATTCAGCGTGTCTTCACGGAACCACAACGCCTTATTGGTATTGTCCCAAATTAAGTCTTCAACCAAATACACTTCTGAATAGCCAGGCACTAAAATACGGCAAGCTGTAGCACCTAAATGCTCATAAACAGCCATATAAACTTCTTTGCCCATATCTTTTAGGATATCAAACAAGATTTTGGCTTCATCGATATTTTTCGCATGTCCTTCAGCACTAAAATCCCAATCGACAAAATCATAATCCGATTTCGCACTAAAGAAACGCCAAGACACCAAGCCACTCGAATCGATAAAGTGTTCTACGAAGTTGTTCGGCTCTGTGACTGCCTGCGAACTAAAGGTTGGACGTGGTAAATCATTTAGTCCTTCAAAACTACGACCTTGCATTAATTCCGTTAAGCTACGTTCAATCGCCACTTGCATATTTGGATGCGCACCAAACGAAGCAAATACGCCACCAGTCCGTGGATTCATTAAGGTGACACACATCACTGGGTACTTTCCGCCCAATGATGCATCTTTCACTAAAATAGGGAAACCTTGCTCTTCTAAGCTTTTAATCCCTTCAATGATGCTTGGATATTGCGCCAGTACATCCGCTGGTACGTCTGGGAGTGCAATTTCACCTTCAATGATTTCACGCTTCACCGCACGTTCAAAAATTTCAGATAAACACTGGACTTGTGCTTCGGCTAATGTATTACCTGCACTCATACCATTACTTAAATATAAGTTTTCAATCAAATTGGTTGGGAAGTACACCACTTCACCATCGGACTGACGTACATAAGGCAATGAACAAATACCACGCTCAACATTACCCGAGTTGGTGTCATATAAATGCGTGCCTAAAAGTTCATTTTCAGGATCATAAATTGCTTTGCAATACTCATCCAGAATCTCTGGTGGTAATTCACCATTTGGCCCAGGTTGGAACCATTTTTCATCTGGATAATGTACAAATTCGGCATTGGCAATTTCTTCACCCCAGAATTGATCGTTATAGAACAAATTACAGTTCAGACGTTCAATAAACTCGCCCAAGGCTGAAGCTAAAGCACTTTCTTTAGTTGCACCTTTACCATTAGAGAAACACATTGGAGAATGCGCATCACGAATATGCAACGACCACACATTAGGTACAATATTGCGCCAAGACGCAATTTCAATTTTCATGCCTAAGTTTGCCAATAACCCAGACATATTGGCAATAGTTTCCTCTAAAGGTAAGTCCTTGCCTGTGATATGAGTCAAGTGCTCAGACGCCAGATTCGGCATTAAAAGCGCTTGTGCATCTGCATCAATACTTTCAACTTCTTCAATGACAAAATCAGGTCCTGTTTGAATCACTTTCTTTACTGTACAGCGGTCAATCGAACGTAAAATCCCTTGGCGGTCTTTTTCTGAAATATCGGCTGGCAGCTCAACTTGGATTTTAAAAATCTGTTTATAACGGTCTTCAGGATCAACAATATTATTTTGTGATAAGCGGATGTTATCGGTTGGAATGTTACGTGCAAGGCAATAGACCTTAACAAAGTAAGCGGCACACATCGCTGAAGAGGCTAAGAAATAGTCGAATGGTCCTGGGGCTGAACCATCGCCTTTGTAGCGAATAGGTTGGTCAGCAATTACAGTAAAGTCATCAAATTTAGCTTCGAGTCGAAGATTATCGAGATAATTGACTTTAATTTCCATGTTGGCACCTAATGATGCTTATATGCCTACACCAGACAGATAAGCGTCGAAAATATTGAATTAAAAGCAGAATGCAATGAAGAAATTGGTTTGCAAAAAGAATCAGCCAAAGGCTTGGAGCTGATTAAAAAACGGCTTAACGAATGCGCGTAGATTTTACAGATTTCTGGCTCAAAGTGGAAATGCTATCTTGAGATTTATGCATTTTTCCCCATAAGCCCGTACATTTTAAATATGCACTATATTCAATTGTTAGGTTTTTCAAAAAACACGTCCAAACAATATGTATAGCATTCACTGTGCAGATGAATCATGTATTCATGAAACATCGTGATATTCCCCTGAATTTTCAAGGAAATATCAAAAGTCTATCTTTCGGTTAATTCGATCCATGTAAGCTTGGCATCACAATTTTGATGACAATATGCCTAACTCAATTTCTCTAACTGAAAATCTTCAAATGCATCAAATGGTCGACCCGAATTAGGGTCAATAACTTCCACATAATTTTGCCCCCATACGATGAGGTTGCGCTCTTTCACACCATGAAGTTGAATCTGGAGCTTTCCATCATCATTAAATGCAAACTTCCCATTAAAAGTTTCAGACTTCTTGTTGCCGCTATTGGCTGTCCGCACCAATTCAAAGCTTTGATCCTGATTTAATTTCAGGTCAATTGTGGATCCTTCACAGCCATCACAGAATGTAGGACAAGTCACGCATGGCGTAATGCCTCGGTATTGCCCCACCCACAGTTGCAATTGCGGATCTACAACTTTTATCGATTTTTCAGTTTCACTGGTTGAATGTTCAGCTTGTTTTGACTGGCTACAGCCCAAACATACACTGGCAAAAACGAATGAACACAGTAATGTTTTTTTCATTTAGAATGTCCAGTTCAAGGTAGCGGTTGCCTTAAGTGGTTCACCAGGTTGAACCCAATTATTGGTATAGCTTGCAACGTAATAATCTTGATCGAAGAGGTTATCGATATTCAATTGCACGCGTAAATCAGGACGAAGTTGTGCATACGCACCCACGTTTACAACCGTAAAATCAGGTAAGCTCGTACCGTTATCAATATAGTTTGCGCTGCGCTTGCCATAATAATTCACATGACCAATCAAACCTGCCTCATATCCTGCAAGGTTGAATTGGTAATTTGCACTCAAATTTGCCGTATGCTTCGGGATATTCTTTAATCTTGCCCCTTTTGCCTCAACCTCACTCTCAACTATAGATGCATCCGTAAACGTATAATTTGCATTTAAACGCAGATGATCTGTGAACTGGTGTTGTAATTCAAATTCAACCCCGTGGCTTTGCACGCGTCCACTATCGACGTAACTATCACTAATCCCTTCGGTTAAAAGATGCTGTTTATCTAGATCAAAATAAGTGAGTCCCAACCAGCTTTTTGCTCGAAATTGATATTTTGCACCGACTTCCCAACTTTCAGTTTTCTCAGGATCATACAAGTCATTGTTTTTATTTAATCCTGTATTCAATTCAAATGCTTTACCCCAATTCGTATAGAAAGACAGTTTCTCAGTTGGCTGATAATTGATTCCTGCACGCGGAGTAAATGGTGTGAAATTTTGTTGAGCTGATTTAGATGTTTTTGGATCGGTATAGTCATCAATTTTTTGATCCAAATAATTGTATCGACCACCAACCAGAATATTCCATTGATCGTTTAAGAAGATTTGATCTTGTAAATTGACTCCAATAATATTTTGAGTCTCAAAAGTTTCTTTAGTAACACGAGTTAAAGGCAGAATATTTTGACCATATACTGGAACATAAATATTAATCTCACTTAAATCACCTTTAGTACTTCTTCTTTGAAGTTGATCAATCGTGTAATGGCTTGCTTCGAAATTTGCAACCAGTTCATGACTTATAGTACCTGTGTCTACTTTACCACGTAATATGGACTGAAATTGAGTAGTGTCTGTTTCAAATTGGCGTGAACGACGGAAACGCTCTACTATAGCAGGATCATCCTTCTTAAATGATGCAATTTCAGTCGACGTACCCGCTCGCTCACCATGACTATAAGTAAGAGCTGTCGTGTTGTTCCAATCATCATTAAATGCATGATTCAAACGCAGTTGAACCATTTGATCTTGAATTTCAATATCGCCGTCGCTGGGTTCGCCTAAAAATGTTTTTTTGTTCAGCTTCAATTGCCCATTAACCATTGGAATACCTCGGTCGAATACCCCTTTCGATTGAGCAAACTCGGTATCCAAATTCAACTGGGTTTGCGCTGAAAGCTTCCAAGCCAGTTGCGGCGCAATATAATAATGTTGATTATCCACCTGATCTCGAAAGCTCTGATTATTTTCATAAGCCAATCCCAGTCGATAAGCCACATCCTGATTCATTGCACCTGTGGTATCCAATGCAGCACGATATTCTTCAAAGGTACTACCACTTAGACTTAGGCTATTTATAGATTCCCATTCGGGCTGTTTGGTGGTGATATTCATAATCCCACCAATTGCGCCTTGCCCATACATCGCTGCCATCGGGCCTTTTAGGAAATCAATCGCTTGGATATTCACCATATCTCGAGGTGTATGAATACCGCTCACCGAACTTAAACCATTGCGCATGTAGATGGTGCCCATATTCGGGTCTGTGCTAAATCCTCGAAAAGAATAATTATCCCAAAAACCACCGCCATAACTGTCTTGATAAACCACACCATTGACCAATGACAAGGCATCACTGATCCGCTGAACATGATGATTTTGAATATCCTCATTGGAAACATGGGACTTTGTAAATGGAACGTCTAATAAGTCATGATTAAACTGGGTCATCGCCTGAGATGAGGTGTGTCTTTCATCCTGCTTTTCAGCCGTTAAAGTAATGGTCGACAACTGGGTTGCTTCTGTTTTTGCTTCAACTTCTGCTGCATGACTGGTTTGAGCATTCAACCCAGATATCACACCGAGCATTACACTACATAAAACTTTAAAAATTCGAGGGTTAATCTGTGTTTGAACATGTGACGAAACCATCACGCCATTCCCTTTAAGGAACGGATTTAACTTGAATTGAGACATTTCAATTCCTTTAATGCGTAAAATTCCCTAAGAACTTTCCATGCTTAGAAAAGTTCTCTGACTAAAATGTTGTGAAATTTAGGCAAATAAAGGTGGGGCTCGCCCTTGAGGCGTGAGAAATAGTCGCTGTAAAACAAAAAAGACATGCTTAAATGCTTTTTGGAATGCAAGCATGCGAACTTGCATACGCGTAAAGACTTCTTGGATACCAAGATTCAAATGAGCCACTAAATGCCCATACACCGTACAGAAAATACAGTGATGATCAACAGAATGTTTGTGCTGAGAATCTGAGTGCTGCATGTTTTGCAGATCATGCACAGATTCAGCATGTGAATGATGACTGGTCTGCTGAGTTTCTTTCGTCTGAACTGCTAATTCAGCAATAGTGATACAGACCTGAGCAATTTGAAACTTCTCAGGTAACAGGGGCTGCAAAAAAACTGCAACATGTATCCACATCGCTATTAAAGCGAGCACGAAAGATGCTCTCAACCCTATTCCGTCTAAAATGATGAACGCGGAAAACTAACATAGATGTAATACTTGAATCAATTACCCTGCCTAAAATTCGAAATACTGTTAAAAACTATTCCTTAATCAACCATATCTAATATTGAATCAAAGTGCTATTCAGTTCATTTTTGGAATACCTTGTTCTTTTATCACCATATCAATCGTTTTTTATACTTAGAGAATGCACGATATTTACGCATTCATAATTCTGCATCGACATTTTGAAAATTATATTTCAGGGACAGTTGAGAATCATGCGAGTCAATTCCCTATCAGACGATTCGACTTTATTGATGCGGCTATATTGCAGTTTTAAATATTCCACATTTGTTCTATCGCGGTAATTTGACTATACACATGCTGATGTTCTGCACGTTTGACCGCACACCAAAGTTCCATAAAACGCTTACCCAAATACGTCTGTAAAATATGGTTTTCTTTAAACAAAGCTAAAGCATCCAACTGATTTGTAGCTAAAAAGACACGTTCAGCAGGATCACTCATTTGATTCGTTGCTGTAGGGAGCGCTAAACGATGGGTCAAACCATGTAATGTGCCAATCAACATCATGGCAGTGGTCAAATATGGATTACAGTCTGCGCCTGCCACACGATATTCTAATCGGCTATTTTCAGCATCTGAACATGGAATCCGAATCGCGACATTGCGGTTATTCAGTCCCCAGTTTGCCTCTAAAGGCACATGGTTTCCTTTCTGGAAGCGTCGAAAAGAATTGATATTGGGTGCAAGTATCGCCATGCTTGGTGGTAAAAGTAGAATCAGCCCGCTAATCACTTTTAATAATTCAGAAGATACCGATTCATTTGGCTGCATACGAAACACATTCCGTTTAGCTCGATCTAAAAGGCTCATATGAAAGTGCATACCACTCCCTGCTTTATGAAGATCAGGTTTTGCTAAGAAACTGGCCCTTAATCCATTTTTTAAAGCCACTTGTTTGATCGTGCGCTTTAAAAGCATAATTTGGTCGCATAATTTAAGAATATCATCCATATGCTGAATATTAATTTCATATTGCCCAGCAGATGATTCCGCCACAATGCCCGTAATGTTTATGCCTTGCAAAGCAGCAATATATTCAACTTCATCGAGAACTTGTTGATAGCTATTAGGTGCCTGAACATCAAAACATTGGCTAGATACCATAGTCCTTGCATTTGCATTCAGATCGGATAGGTAAAATTCTAATTCCGCAGCCATACATGGATATAAATGCTGCTTTTCGAGTTGTGCCAATATGTTCTTTAAAATATTTCGTGGCTCATATTCGCAATCGGCGTCCCCTTCTTTCATACTTAATAATAATTGAGCATTCAATTCAGGCTCTAACGGACAAGGCTGTAAACTTCCTAATACTGGTTTACAAAAATAATCTGGCTCACCAATTTGTTTTCCCAATCCAGTTTCTTCTATCACCTCCCCATCTAGGCTCATCGCATAAATTGAGAGCGGAAAATAACACCCTTTACTCAGTTTTCTAAGACTGCTGACATCGATACGTTTACCGCGCATATGGCCATTAATGTCATGCAGACAAATATCAATGTGCTTGGTATTGGGATATCGAGTGAAATAGTTCTCTACTTCATCTAAAAACAATATTTCATCTAAATCCAAAGTTGAAGGATCAAGGGGGATATTTATTCTTGAACTGTGTTGTTTATCTTGTATCGTGAGTAAGCTACTCATTATCTAAACCCTATTCATTTGAATGAACTCAAGATAAATGAGGCATGCCATGAAGTAACGTAAATGTTGCGTAAATTTTTAAAATAACCATATAAAACAAAATATTAAAATTTACTTAACCTTTATTTTATTTGTTTAAGGATGCTTATTTCAGGCTTATGACTGCATGACATTAAATAAAAAAAGCCCGAAATCATTTCGAGCTTTTTTTAAAATCAAACTAAATTTATTGACTGCTTTTGAGTTTCACATTGAATAAAACACAAAGCATTTCATATAACAGGTTCACACCTAATAACGAAATATTGTCTGTAATATCGTAAAAATCTCAGCCGAATCTACTGATGTTGTTTGTGTTTTAGCCAATGACAGCAGTCAAAAATTTACGAAATCAAAAAATCTATATCCATTAAGGGTGGACTCATTTTTACAGGATTAGGCGTTTTTCTTGGCTTTAAAATCCAGTAGTTTCTACAGGTAAATGCGTACCTAATAACGAAAAAGTAACATCAGCGACTTTCAACGGGTCTGAACTGGTCCAGATAATATGATTCCCCTCATTTGGACGTTCAGAGCTTAAATTGTATTGATTGAGCTGCCGAATTAATTGTGCTGTTACAGCTTCGGAAGGCTCAATAATTTGAATATCATGACCCACAATATCCTGAATAGTATTTGATACAAATGGATAGTGTGTACAACCTAAAATAATCGTATCAACTTTTTGCTCGACTAGCGGCGCTAAAATATTGTTTAAATAGTCTTTAACTTCCGCCGTGTGTGCTTTGCCATTTTCTATTTTTTCGGCCAGACCAATACAAGGCACTAAAGACACTTTGATATTTTGTGCGTAAGTTTCGATTAAATTCTTGAGATTTTTTCCCTTAACCGTAGTTGCGGTTGCCAAGACAGCAATATGCTTGCTTTGTGTTATTGTCACTGCCGGTTTTACCGCTGGTTCTATTGCAATAAGCGGCACATTCATTTGCGCTCTGATTGTTTCAATCGCTACAGCCGTCATGGTGTTACACGCAATCACTATCGCTTTACATTTGCCATGATCCACTAGATTTGCAATTAAGTGCGTAGTCCTTGAAACAATCCAGTCACTTTCTTTGTCTCCATAAGGGACATATTTTGAGTCAGCGAAATAGATAATATCTTCATTCGGAAGGGCCTGCCGAATATGCTTAAAGAGAGACAGTCCACCTAAACCAGAATCAATCATTCCAATCGGGCTATTCTTCTGATTCATTATTTTTCCAATTTAAAATTCTAAAAGAAACTATATTTTTCATTATTATATTATATTTTTAGTGCCCTTTTAAATCAGGCCTTAACTGAAGACCTGATTTAAAAATATATTCATTAACTTATTGATTAAACAAATATTGATAAACAATATAAGCAGCCAGTTTTGCTGTTCTATTGTCTAAATCAAATTTTGGATTGCACTCGGCAATATCTAGAAGTTTGATTTTTCCAGTCTCTTGAATATGCTTAAAAATTGCTTCAAAAGTGGCTAAATCAATTCCTTTTACAGCAGGTGCGCTCACCCCAGGTGCTACCGCAGCAGCAAATACATCTAAATCAATCGTAACGTACAAGCAGTCTACTTTTTCAATAAAAGCATCAACCGCTGCAAGTACGTTGTTCAGGTTAAAAATATTAACCTCATGATCACGTAAATATGAGCAATTTAGAGCATCGGCTGTATCAAACAAAACTTTAGTATTGGCATGGTTGGCGACCCCAATACATAAATAATTAAACTGTTTTTGATGTTGTTCTGAAAGTCGAGCTGCCTGTAAGAAAGGTGTACCAGAGGTGGCATGATCTGCTTCACGCAAATCAAAATGGGCATCGAAGTTAATAATGCCTATTTTTTTATCTGGCGCGTGGGCTTGTACATATTGGAATAAACCGCTAAAGCTACCAAATGCAACTTCATGTCCACCGCCCAATACAATCGGCTTTAAACCATTTTGTAGGCTAGTTGCGACTTGCTCCGCCAACTCTGTTTGGGCTTGCTCTAAATTGTCATATTCACAGGTCACTGTGCCCAAATCGACAATACTGACTGGACGATGAATAGGTAAATTGGCAAGCTGGTTACGGATTGCATCTGGCGCATCGGCAGCACCGACTCGACCTTTATTACGTTTCACGCCTTCATCAGAGCTAAAACCAATCAGCGCAAATTCGGCATGTTGGGTTTTATTCATAATATGGTGAATACGTTGGTGTGCTTCACCTTCGCCATCATGGCGACCTTGCCATTTAAATGTGTGATTCATGTGACACCGTTTAAAAAATAACTTCTTGTCCATGCTGAATTACTCGCTTAGGTAAATCTCCACCAAGCCAGTAAACAATTTCAGATGGATGCTCAATATCCCAAGCCACAAAGTCAGCGACTTTACCCTGCTCCAGACTGCCGTGCGTTTGCTCTAAACCGAGTGCTTGTGCAGCATGAATGGTGACACCAGCCAATGCTTGCTCTGGAGTTAAGCGGAAAAGCGTGCTTCCCATATTGAGCATTAAACGTAAAGAAAGTGCTGGAGATGTACCCGGGTTTAAATCACTCGATAGCGCAATACGCACACCATGTTTAATTAGACTTTCAACTGGTGGATATTGTGTTTCACGCAGCAAATAAAAAGCACCCGGCAACAGAACAGCAACCGTACCCGACTCTGCCATTGCTTTGACATCGTCTTCGGTCATGTACTCTAAATGGTCGGCTGACAAAGCATGATAACGTGCTGCCAAGCTTGAACCACCTAGCGATGAAAGCTGTTCCGCGTGAAGCTTAACGGGTAAATTTAAAGACTGTGCTGTTTTAAAAACACGTTCAACCTGAGCAGGTGAAAATGCTAAATGCTCACAGAATGCATCAACTGCATCGACTAAACCTTCAGCATGCAGTTTAGGCAACATTTCTGTACAGATATGCTCGATATAAGCATCGCTTTGGTCTTTGTACTCTGACGGTAAAGCATGTGCAGCTAAACAGGTGCTTTTTACCGTCATCGGTAAAGCTTCACCAATTTGACGAATCACACGCAGCATTTTGCGCTCATTTTCGTAATTGAGCCCATAGCCAGATTTGATCTCGATGGTTGTTACACCGTCTTGTTGCATACAGCGAATACGTTTAAGTGCTGAATTTAATAATTGTTCTTCGCTGGCTTCTCGGGTTGCACGCACTGTACTTGCAATGCCACCACCGCTTGCTGCAATTTCAGCATAGCTCACACCTTGCAAGCGTTTTTCAAACTCAACACTACGGTTGCCACCAAATACACTATGCGTATGACAGTCGATGAACCCTGGGGTAACCCAAGCGCCTTTTAAATCAACTGTTTCGGAATATGTGTCGGTAGGAAGTTGTTGTTGTTTTCCAATCCACTGAATGAGATGCCCTTCTGTGACAATTGCAGCATCTTCAATGTAGGAGTATTGCCCATTTTGCATGGTCGCAATGTGGCAATTTTGCCAAAGTTTTTTCATTAGCCTTTCCTCAAAACTGCCTAACAGTTAAACCATTGGGCAGTTCATTTGTTAGCTTTCTATCTCAACATTTTGATGGATAGGATTACTTTTCTTGCCCAAGTTCTGGTCTGGTTTTACCCATATGCGATAAGCAATAGTTAAGAGTACAAGCCATGTTATACCTACATAAATTGCAGGACGCGAATCAGGGAAATAACCCATCATGACTAAAATGAACACCATAAAACCAATTGCGAACGCAGGTGCATATGGCCAACCCCATACAGGGAAATCAAGTGCTTTAATTTCAGCCATAGATAATTTACGGCGCATTGCCACTTGCGAAAGCAAAATCATGAGCCAAACCCAGACGGTTGCAAAAGTCGCAATTGATGCAATGATCATGAATACATTTTCAGGAATAAGGTAGTTCAGTACCACACCCGTCAATAGCACACCAGCCATCACCACAACAGTCATCCATGGCACACCATTACGTGACAATTTTTGGAAAACTCGAGGTGCTTGACCACGGTTTGCCATGCCATAAAGCATACGGCCTGCGCCAAATACATCACTGTTAATTGCTGAAACAGCCGCTGTAATCACGACAATATTTAAAATATTTGCTGCTGATTTAATGCCTAAATTTTCAAAAATCTGGACAAATGGACTACCTTGGCTACCAATTTGGTTCCATGGGAAAATCGACATCAGAACAAAAATCGTGAGCACATAAAAAAGTAAAATACGAACCGGAACAGCATTAATTGCTTTTGGCAAAGTCGTTTTCGGATCTTGAGACTCACCCGCTGTAATGCCAATAATCTCAATACCACCAAAGGCAAATACAACTACAGATAAACATGCCACCAAACCTGCAATACCATGCGGCATAAAACCGTCATAAATCCATAGGTTTGAAATACCCGGTACGAAATTGCTATGATCAGCCTGGAAGCCATAGAACATAAGCCCTAAACCACCTAGAATCATGGCAACAATGGCAGTAACTTTGATAATGGATAACCAGAATTCGAGTTCACCAAAAACTTTAACGTGAATTAAGTTAATAGCGCCTAAAAACATAATTAACGATAAAATCCAGATCCACCGTGGTACATCGGGATACCAGAATCCCATATAAATACCAAAAGCAGTGACATCGGCAAGTGCAACAATCACCATTTCAAAAACATAAGTCCAACCTGTGGTGAAACCTGCCAGTGGACTAATGTACTGTGATGCATAGTGGCTAAATGAACCAGATACAGGGTTATGGACAGCCATTTCACCCAGTGCGCGCATAACAATATAAATTGCAATCCCTGCAACGATATACGCTAGTAATACTGAAGGCCCAGCCATTTTAATGGCAGTTGCCGAACCATAGAAAAGCCCAGTTCCAATTGCTGAGCCCAATGCCAAGAAACGAATGTGACGGGTGTTCAACCCCCGCTGTAGTGTGGAGTTTTGTGACATTATAATCTCCAATCCTTGAGGATATTTAGTTAGATTCGGCCACTCCATGTGACCGTTTTATTAATCACACTTCAGATAAACTAGGGAGTAGGTTTGGAATAATTAACTCGTTTAGACAACCACTCGAAAGTAATTCACTTGCCTGTTCAATATCAGGAGCAAAGAAACGGTCTTCACTGTAGTACGGCACTTGAGCGCGCAAGATTTTACGGGCTTGTTCAAGTTTAGGCGAGCTTTTTAACCCTTCACGGAAGTCTAAACCCTGACAAGCGCCTAACCATTCAACAGCTAGAATGCCGCGAACGTTATCGGCCATTGGCCAAAGTCGTTTACCTGCGTTAGGTGCCATTGAAACATGGTCTTCCTGATTCGCTGAAGTCGGTAAACTATCAACACTCGCCGGATGTGCAAGCGCTTTGTTATCACTCGCAAGCGCTGCTGCTGTAACTTGAGCAATCATGAAACCTGAGTTAACGCCACCATTTGCGACCAAGAACGGTGGAAGCTGTGACATGTGGCGGTCCATCATCATGGAAATACGACGTTCTGAAAGTGAACCAATTTCTGCAATTGCCAATGCCAGATTATCTGCCGCCATTGCTACAGGTTCTGCATGGAAGTTACCACCAGAAATCACATCACCTTCTGCTGCAAAAACAAGTGGGTTATCAGACACTGCGTTTGCTTCAATTGCTAAAACTTCAGCAGCCTGACGGATTTGAGTTAGACATGCACCCATCACCTGTGGCTGACAACGCAATGAATACGGGTCTTGAACTTTGCTACAGTCTTCGTGTGAATGCGCAATTTCACTTGATTCTGTTAAGAGGTCACGATAAGCCGCAGCCACATCAATTTGACCACGTTGACCACGTACTTCATGAATACGTGCATCGAACGGTGAACGTGAACCAAGCATTGCTTCAACACTTAAACCACCGCATACAGTTGCAGCAGCAAATAAATCTTCAGCTTCAAACAAACCACGTAAAGCATAAGCGGTCGAAACTTGTGTACCGTTTAGAAGTGCCAAGCCTTCTTTAGCTGCTAAAGAAATTGGCTCTAAGCCTGCAATTTTTAAAGCTTCAACTGCTGGTATCCATTCACCTTTATAACGCGCCTTACTTTCACCCAACAAAATCAATGACATATGCGCAAGTGGTGCCAAGTCACCCGAAGCACCTACTGAGCCTTTAAGAGGAATGTGCGGATAAACTTCGGCATTAATTAAAGCCAACAACGCATCAATGACTTTACGGCGAATACCTGAGAAACCACGTGCCAAGCTATTTGCTTTCAATAGAATAATTAAACGAACCATTGCATCATCAAGTGGCTCACCTACACCTGCTGCATGTGAAAGAACCAATGAACGCTGTAATTGTTCTAAATCTTCAGGAGCAATCTTGGTTGAAGCAAGTAAACCAAAACCTGTGTTAATGCCGTAAGCTGTACGTCCTTCATTTACAATCTGTTCTACACAAGCCACGCTTGCGTTGATTGCAGCTGAAGCACTGTCATCTAATTTAACTTTAATCGGGTTGAGGTAAGCTTGACGTAAATCAGCTAAGGTTAATTTTCCCGGTTGGATCAATAATTCCATGTTGGCTTCCTAATTTTTGGCACTATATTCTGCTGAGACGGTGCTTTTCACAATTGCAAAAAGCACCGCTAGTTTTTCCATGTGTTTTTATTGAGTGATCATTGGCAAGTTTAAGCCTTGCTCTTTCGCACAGTTAATCGCAATTTCATAACCTGCATCGGCATGACGCATAACACCTGTTGCAGGGTCATTGGTCAGTACGCGAGCAATACGTGCAGCAGCGTCATCTGTACCATCACACACAATCACAACGCCTGAATGTTGAGAGAAGCCCATACCTACACCACCACCATGGTGTAGAGACACCCAAGTTGCGCCGCCTGCTGTATTTAACAATGCATTTAATAAAGGCCAGTCTGATACTGCGTCTGATCCATCTTGCATTGCTTCAGTTTCACGGTTTGGACTCGCAACTGAGCCTGAGTCTAAGTGGTCACGTCCAATCACAACTGGTGCTGATAATTCACCACTACGAACCATTTCGTTAAAAGCTAAGCCAAGTTTTGCACGTAAGCCTAAACCCACCCAGCAAATACGCGCTGGTAAGCCTTGGAAGCTAATGCGTTCACGTGCCATGTCTAACCAATGATGTAAATGTTCATCATCCGGAATTAACTCTTTCACTTTGGCATCTGTTTTATAAATGTCTTCTGGGTCACCAGAAAGCGCTGCCCAACGGAATGGACCAATACCACGACAGAACAATGGACGGATATATGCAGGTACGAAGCCAGGGAAATCAAAAGCGTTTGCTACGCCTTCATCTTTCGCCATTTGACGGATGTTATTACCATAGTCAAATGTTGGAACACCCATTTTTTGGAAATCTAGCATCGCTTGTACATGCTTCGCCATCGACTGTTTTGCAGCTTTTACAACAGCTTCTGGTTCTGTTTTCGCACGTTCACGGTATTCATCCCAAGTCCAGCCTACTGGTAAATAGCCATTCAGTGGATCGTGTGCACTTGTTTGGTCGGTTACCATGTCTGGACGTACACCACGGCGCACAAGCTCAGGTAAAATTTCAGCAGCGTTACCATGAAGTGCAATTGAAATAACCTTGCCTTCTTTCGTGTAACGGTCAATACGAGCTAAAGCATCATCTAAATCAGTTGCTTGTTCATCTACATAACGCGTACGTAAACGGAAATCGATACTTGCTTGTTGGCATTCGATATTTAAAGAACAAGCACCTGCAAGTGTTGCAGCTAAAGGCTGAGCACCACCCATACCGCCTAAACCAGCAGTAAGAACCCAACGACCGTTTAAATCACCATTGTAATGTTGGCGACCTGCTTCAACGAAAGTTTCGTAAGTACCTTGTACAATGCCTTGGCTACCAATGTAGATCCATGAACCTGCTGTCATTTGACCGTACATTGCGAGTGCTTTTGCATCTAGCTCGTTAAAGTGTTCCCAGTTTGCCCAGTGCGGCACAAGGTTTGAGTTTGCAATTAAAACGCGTGGTGCATCTTTATGAGTTTTAAACACACCTACTGGTTTGCCTGATTGAACTAATAAAGTTTCATCAGTTTCAAGATTTTTTAAAGTATCTACAATTTTGTCGAAACATTCCCAGTTTCGTGCTGCACGGCCAATACCACCGTATACAACCAACTCTTTCGGGTTTTCTGCAACGTCCGGATCAAGGTTATTCATCAACATACGTAATGGCGCTTCAGTTAACCAACTTTTTGCATTGAGCTTTGTACCACGAGGTGCGCGAATTTCTACATCACGAAATTTTGTTGTCGTTGTTGTTGTCACAGGCGGACTCCTTTCCTTTTCAAAAAATTAATATCCACAAGAAATTTCTTATGGAAAATCACATGTTCATACTTGTATATACATATATATACTATAGATTTTTTCTTTTATACAATAATTTTTTTAATTTTCCATCAACCCATTAATTTAAATACAAAAAAAATGCATAAGATGACTTATGCATTTCCAAAATATGCTTAAAATTTCAATCATAAAGTTTAAAACTTGTATAGCTTTACGCTGTTTAATCATCTTGCATGATTAACGAACTAGAGTAAAAAAGTTGCAGGCTATGCTAGATGAGCACTCAAAATTGAATGAGTCACTCCTGAAAGTTGGAATTTTTATCTTGTTTAGATAAAGCTGCGTACTGAGATATAAGCAACTTTAAATACGTATTTTCATCCATCCGTTGCTTTACGGATTAAACTTACCTTCCAAATGATATCGATTGCCTGGATAAATCAAACGCGCACTAGAAATGAGGTTTTTATTTGACCATGTTCTACGTTGAATAAATAAACAAGGTTCTGCCTTATTGATTTTGAGCCATTTACACTCTTGGGCAGATGCCAAAACTGCTTTTACAATATGCTCTCCCTCAGTCACTGGTGAATTTTGCATTAAGTAAGCATTCGGAGTTATTTGAGAAAAATCTTGTTTTAAATAATTCGGCACCAAATATGAATTGACCAATCTATCTTCAATTTGCACAGGAATATCATTTTCATAATGAATAATAATCGAATGATAAAGTAGCTGACCTTCTTGTACCTCCATTTGCAGGCTTTGTAATGCATTTGCCTGAAGACTTTCCAGAACAATGACTTCGGCACGATGCTCATGCTTTCGCGCTTGAATTTCATCAGCAATATTATTGATTTGAAACAACGAAGTTTGTCCTTGCCCCTCTGCGACAAAAGAACCAACCCCTTGAACTCGAACCAATACCCCTTCTGCCGTTAGCTCCCGTAGTGCACGATTAATGGTCATGCGACTACAACCCAACTGGTTGACCAATTCACTTTCAGACGGAATTTTTTGATTGGTCGACCATAATCCTTGATTAATTTTAGTGGTAATTAATTGCTTAACACGCATGTAAATCGGGATTGGACTATCTGCATCAATGGTCAAATTTAGGTCTTGTTTAGGCTCTTTTTTTATTGCCATGTAATTACTCGATACAGATTAACTTAATTCTTCGCAGTTTACCCTGTACCCCTCAAAAGGTATATACAGATATAGTCAAGTTATTTATAAGTCCTCTAACAACTCCATGTCAGCAGAATTTGATGAAGCTAACTTTAAAAATATTCTTTTATTACTGAAATCCAATATCAAGAGCCTAGCTTCACTTCAAAGTTTCAATATGGCTGTTCGAAATTTATAGAACTGAAAAAAGTAAATAGGTTTATAAAAGTGTGCTTCAACTTTAAAATAAATAAGGGACATTCATCATCTGACAAATGTCCCTCAAGTAACTTCTTCAACATCTAAAATGTAAAATTAGAAATTCACTGTCCATGAAAATTGAGCTGAACGTGGTACGCCTAAGAATAAGTAATCATCCCCAAAGAAACTCCCTGCATCACGCCAATATTTCTTGTTAAACACGTTATCAATATTTAAACGCAGCGTATTGTCATAACCATAAGCGCGGAAGTTATAAGCTGAACCAATATCGAACACAGTAAAACTTGGAACTTTGACCGTACCTGCTTTGTTGGCATATTTGTCACTACTATATTGCATACCTGCCAACATTCTCAGCCCATCTACTTGTGGCACTGCATATGAAATATGGCTCGCAAAACGTAATTTCGGCACATTTTGTGTTTGATGCCCAGTATATTCAGCCGCATCAATACCTTTAAGTCGTGAATGAATAAAAGCCATGGTCGATGAAATATCAAGGTTCTGACTTAAACGCCCTTGTACACCCAGTTCCAGACCCAGATTATGCTGTTCACCATCCGTGACATACACATTGTCTAAGTTCGTATATTGATTGTCCTGTTTGAGATCGAACAAGGCTGCGGTGAATAAAAATGCCTGCCACTGCTGCTTAATTCCCAGTTCATATTGAGTTGAATGCACAGGCGCTAAAGTTTCATAAGCATTGCCTTCGATGCCTTTATCAGGATTACCAAACGCCATCCACGGTGCCTGTCCACCGTCACTTAAGCCTT
Source organism: Acinetobacter sp. AM (assembly GCF_003105055.1). Classification (NCBI taxonomy): domain Bacteria; kingdom Pseudomonadati; phylum Pseudomonadota; class Gammaproteobacteria; order Moraxellales; family Moraxellaceae; genus Acinetobacter; species Acinetobacter sp. AM. The sequence goes on from NZ_QETG01000028.1 coordinate 45,893, forward strand.
TGGCATAAGAGGCATACACATGCGTTTGCTCCCACGGTTGATACATGACTGCGAATTGTGGCAAGAAGCGATTTAAATTGGTTTCTCGAATGTTACTTCCATCTGCGGCATAAGCATTTTCATCTAAATGTAACAACTTACCGCCCAGTAGAACAGACCATGCTGTATTCAACTTAATCTGATCTAGTACGTTTAAGGCTGTCTGCTGACTATCAAGCGATTTATAGTGATTACCCAAAGCAACATTTGAAGGGCTATAGGTTTCACTATCAGTATAAATATTTCCTGAACCAACTTGCACATTGACTGCATCATACTGAGCATGACGCTTATAGGTCTGTGATAATTCTAAACTTAGCTTATGTTGCCATGTACCTGTCTGGAACTTTCCGTTTAGACCCGTTTTAAACTGATTGGTGAGGTAACTGTCATTTGGACTACGAAAATCATAAATATCGTAATTACCATTTTGATCAAAGGTATTACCTAACCCCGTATACTGACACACAGTACTATAGCAGCCATATGGAAATGCCGAGTAATCATCGACCACTACACGACTTTGTGAAGCGGCCAAATTCCCTGTCCAATTGTCATTGAACTGGTAAGTATATTTTAAGCCAGCATTTAAACTTTCACTGGTAACAGGTTTGCCCCAGCTTTGATAACCAAGTAACCGATCCCATTCCACCCCAGTCGGTACAGTTGTGCCATCAAGTAACTGATAGCCCGGTACTGAACGTTGGCGCTGACGTTGTGACTCAAGATCGAATTCCAATTTTGAACGATCTGACACTTTCCAGTCCAAAGCCAAAGAACCGAATACACGCTGACCATCAGCATGATCCACATAAGGGTGGATTTCTTCTTTTGCAAGATTAATTCGATAGCCAAACTGCTGCTTCTCGCCAAATAAGCCACCTAGATCTGTTGCGACACGATTACCGCCATGACTGTCCCCTTCAATCGTTAAAGAACGGACATTTTCAGGACGTTTCGTGACATAGTTGATTACACCACCAGGCGTTGACATACCACTTTGAATAGCGCTAATGCCCTTTAAAATCTCAACTTGTGCTTTATTTTCAAGGGCTACATTTTGTTGGCCACGAAGTAGATTACCATTCAGTAAATAGCTTGATCCCGCATTGAGCATAAAGCCACGCATCATAAAATTTGAGTAGTAACCAATCGGGGCGTAGCCATCCCCGACTGCTGCATCATTTTTCACCACATCAGTCAGTGTTTTAGCATGTTGATCTGCAATAAGTTGCGCGGTGATGGTCGTCAGTGAAGCCGGAATTTCTGCCTGTGTTTGCTGTGTAAACCCCGTCAAATTCACCTGAGGTTGGTAATACGCAGCCTGCGCGTGTTCTGCCGTCACGGTGATTGTCGCAAGTTGTGCGGTTTCATTTTCATCTGCTGCATAAGCCATTCCTGAACTCAGTCCTAGATATGAAAATGAACCAACCGCCAGTAATGCTTTTTGTAAATGAGAAAATGAAAATGGATACGTATTCACAGTCGTTGCCTAACCCCAAAAGATAATCTTACAGCATGAATTTTCGGGCATGAGTATTCACAATTTTCACGTATAGAACAATGCTTTTCTCAGACTTATTTCTGGTTTTATACGAAATAATCTTATTGAAGTACTCGAGCGAATAAAAACCTAAAACTATTCATCTGAAGATGCATTTTAAAGACTTGAATACAGGAGAAATGTCAAAGCTTTCGAGCGAATAAAGTGAAAAAGCACTAAATAAGTCTTATTATTTTGTTTATATTAGACAACTTGCATAACTCATAAACCGAACAATCATTTGCTGTAATTCTGCACCGACATTTTTTGATATTTCATGCATAATTTATGCATGAAATATATTG
>NZ_QETG01000029.1:0-44302 GCF_003105055.1 Acinetobacter sp. AM
AAACTCATTCAAGACTTTCAGATTCTACCCCTTGGGCTAAATCCTTGTTTCTCAACAAGTTTTAATCAACATCACCGCCGATGGATGTGCATTCTACAGCATTTCACATCCCTTGCAATACCCTTTTTAAATTATTTTGCACGTGTGTTGGTTTTTTCAACAAAACAATGCAAAAAACTAGTTTTTCATTCATTTTTTAATCATTTTCAAACGTAAATCGCATATTTATTTTCATTTAATGTGTTTTTTGCTTTTGCTGTTAGTACTTATATATAGAAAAAGCACAACATTAACGTTGTGCTTTTTCTATTTTGTCATTTAAAAAATTAAAATGCGCTTTCCAATGCTTCTAATTCCATCATCAAAGTCAGCATCTCTTCTTCAATTTGCTCTAATTTTGCTTTTAACTGATTTTGTTCATCCATCAATTTCAGCAAATCGTCCTTTCGGTTTGCTTCATATAGCGTAGGATCACCCAATAAAACTTCAATTTCCGCTAAGCGCGGCTGAACTTTGGCAATCTGAACTTCATTTTTTTCAATATTTTTACGAATTGGACGACTGAGTTCACGTTGACGAGCTGCTTCTTTACGTTGAGCTTCTTTGTCCAGTTTAGAAATAGTGGGTTTCACTTCAACTTGGGATTGAACTGGAGCAGACGGTTGTTGGCCATTCTTCATCATGTCGATACGTGCTTGACGTAACCATTCTGCATAAGCCGTCAAGTCACCATCAAATTCACGACTTTGACCTGCGTGAACCAAGATCAACTCATCACAAACGGAAGCAATGAGTTGGCGTTCATGCGAAACCAGAACCACCGCACCTTCAAAGTCTTGTAATGCCATTGTTAGTGCATGGCGCATATCTAAGTCTAAATGGTTGGTGGGTTCGTCTAGAATTAATACGTTTGGACGTTGCCATACAATGAGTGCTAAAGCCAAACGCGCCCGTTCACCGCCAGAGAAACTTTCACTTGGCGTATCCATACGTTCGCCACTAAAACCAAAGCTGCCTAAGAAAGAACGTAAACTGGCTTCACTAATTTTTTTGTCGGCAATACGCGCCAATTGCAACATTGGGCTGGCGTTACCATCCAAAGCATCCATTTGATGCTGAGCAAAATAACCAATATTCAGCAGTTCAGAATCTTTACGCGTTCCTTGTAATAGTTTTAGATCGCCAACCAGTGATTTAATCAAGGTTGATTTACCTGCGCCATTCATTCCCAATAAACCAATTCGACTGGTCGGGGTAATTTGCAAATTCACATTGGTCACAATCAGTTTTTCACCGTAACCAATATCGGCAGTTTCAAGTTCCAGTAAAGGTGAACTCATTTTACTTGGTTCACGGAAACTAAAGGTAAACGGCGTATCGACATGCGCAGCAGAAAGTTCCTGCATACGTTCCAATTGTTTAATTCGACTTTGCGCTTGTTTGGCTTTGGTGGCTTGCGCTTTAAAGCGGTCGATATATTTTTGCAAATGTGCACGTGTTTCTAATTGCTTTTCGTAGGCTTGTTGTTGTTGTGCCAAACGCTCACTACGAGTACGTTCGAAGGTCGAGTAGTTACCGGTATATAAAATCAGTTCTTGATTTTCGATATGTAAAATATGGTCGGTAATCGCATCCAAGAAATCACGGTCATGCGAAATGAGAACCAAAGTTCCTTCGTAGGCTTTCAACCAATCTTCTAACCAAAGAATAGCATCTAAGTCTAAATGATTGGTCGGTTCATCCAGTAATAGTAAATCTGAACGACTCATGAGGGTACGCGCAAGGTTCAGACGCATGCGCCAACCGCCCGAGAAACTTGAAACATCGAGTTGTGATTGATGTTCAAAGAAACCTAAACCAGCCATGAGTTGTGATGCTTTAGCCGCGGCTGAATAACCATGAATTTCATCAAAGCGACCATATAAATGAGCAAGTTCATCATCACTTAAGTTTTCAGGATGGTCGAGTTTGTTCTGAATTTCCCAATATTCTTCGTCGCCTGATAAAACAAAATCAATTGCTTTCATGTCTAAAGCTTTGATTTCTTGTGCCATATGGGCAACGGTCCACACCGCAGGACGGGTTAAAGATCCCCCATCGGACTCCATCCCCCCCAAGAGCGCAGAAAATAAGGTTGATTTACCAGCGCCATTTACGCCAGTTAAACCAATTTTCCAACCTGGATGTAATTGCATCGAGGCTTTTTGGAAGAGTACGCGTCCACCACGACGAATCGAAAGTTGGTCTAATTGGATCATCACAAACACTGGCAGATAAAAAGTTAGCGCTATTCTAAAGGAAGTCGCTTAGAAAAGAAAAAATACCAACCGCATATACACTAAAATGTTATCGGTCGGAAATAGAGTAAAAACTCTATTTTATTCAAAAAAAACATGGTTATATAAATTTGTTCCTGAAAAATCAAAAAAATGAGGTGAAATAATGAGAAAAGCCTTTTTTGTCTTGTCTACAGCAACACTATTCAATTTGTCCAATTTAGCGCATGCAAATATTAATGTTTGCGTTTTCGATTTGCTTGGCAAATCTGGAGACTCTTATAAGTTTCTTGAAGAATGGGCATTGGTCAGTAAAAACTGGGGCGCCAATATAGACCTAACGGCTTACAAAGATGAAGCCAAATTAGACCAAGACTTCAAAGCTGGAAAATGTGACGGTTTTTATATGACCTCCATGCGTGCCCGTAATTATAATAAATTTGCGGGTTCAATTGATGCCTTGGGTGGAGTACCCAATAACGCGATTGCGCAGAAAGCCATTATTTATGTTTTAGACAAACGAAATCAGAAACGCCTCATCACCAAATCAGGTAAAGAGACCTATGAAGTTGCAGGGATTGGTCAGATTGGCCCAGCCTACTTATTTGTAAGGGATAAATCAGTCAATACCATTGAAAAACTCAACGGTAAAAAAATTGCAGTGATGGAGTTTGATCAGGCACAAAAAATTATGGTGAAACGCATTAATGCTGTTCCTGTCATGTCTGAAATTTCCAATTTTGTGAAAAAATTTAATCAGAATGAAGTCGATGTCGTGCCCGCGCCTGCTTATGCCTTTAAACCCCTTGAGATTTATAAAGGTTTGGGCAATAACGGCGCAATGATCAATTTTCCGGTATTAAATGTCACGGCAGACCTGATTATTCGACCAGAACAATTTCCAGAGGGTTTTGCTGCCCAATCTCGGCAATGGTTTGTCCGCCAACTACCTAGAAATTTTGCTATGGTGCAGCGTGTAGAAACCACTATTCCGAGCAAATATCGTATGCAACTGAACAAAGATGACAAAGAAAAATATCAAAAATTGTTGCGTGATGCGCGGATGGATTTGACCCAACAAGGCATCTATGACCCCACCATGATGACTGTACTGAAAAAAGCCAGATGTACCGTTGAGCGCACCAATTTTGAATGCTCACTAGGCGGGGAATAATTTAATCATGATTTTTTTAAGCCCAAAATCCTTTTAATTCACTGATTTTAATTAAAACACAGCTTTGGATTGGACAATTTGACAGCAATTTTGCAGCGCGTGTCATTTTTTTATTTAAAAATGGAGTAAATACTCTATTTATAAATACAAAACTTGCTTAATATTGTTTGCGTGTAAGGACACTTAAAACAATAACCAATCTGAAAAGGATGAACACAATGAAAAAAGTCATGTTCGGTTTAGCTGCTTTGACTGCTGTGGGTCTTTCTACGACTGCGCAAGCCGCCAAAGTAGATATCTGTGTATTTGATTTGCTGGGTAAGTCAGGCGAATCTTATCGAATGGCGCAAGAATGGGCACTAGCAGCAAAAAGCTGGGGTGCAGAAGTCAACCTGATTCCACGACAAGATGAAGCCGTCGCGGACAACGATTTTAAAGCAGGTAAATGTGACGGCGTTTTTATGACCGCAATGCGCGCACGTCAATACAATAAATTTGCAGGTTCAATTGATGCCTTAGGTGGCGTACCCAGCAACGCCATTGCGCAAAAAGCCATTAGCTTTGCCCTAGACCAACGTAATGCCAGCAAAATGGTGACCACGTTGAGTGGCAAAAAATATGAAGTGGCTGGTATTGCACCCCTTGGCTCTGCTTTTATATTCGTCCGTGATAAAAACATCAATTCCATAGAAAAAGCGGCTGGGAAAAAATTCGCAGTCTTGGGCTATGACCAAGCACAAAAAATTATGGTGCAACGTGTTGGTGCTCAAGCGGTCATTTCGGATGTTTCAAATTTCGTAGCTAAATTTAATAATGGTCAAGTGGACATGGTGGGTGCCCCTGCCTATGCATACAAACCTCTCGAAATTTATAAGGGTTTAGGCAATAACGGCGCAATGTTTAACTTTCCTGTTCTACAAGTGACTGCCGACTTTGTGATTCGCCCTGAGCAATTCCCTGCTGGTTTTGGACAAAAATCTCGTGACTGGTTTGTCAAGAATTTACCAAAAAGCTTCTCGATGATTAATCGCCTTGAAGCGGGTATTCCTGCCAAATACCGCATGAATTTAAGTGCTGAAGATAAAATTAAATATCAAAAAATGCTACGTGATGGTCGTATCGATCTCACCAAACAAGGTATTTATGATACAGGCATGATGAGTGTCTTGAAAAAGGCACGTTGCTCTGTCGATAAAGCCAATTTTGAGTGTTCAATGGCAGGTGAATAAACCATAAATCAATAACTAAGGCCTAGATTATTCTAGGCTTTTTTATTTAAGTTTTGCTCTAAAGTGCCAATGTTCAAGGATAAAAACACGCTAATCTTGAACATAGATAAACGCTTTGCTTTAGCACTTAAAACGATGAAAAACATCATCCCAACAATACAAAAAGAATGGAATAAGGAAAATTCACATGATGAAACGATCATCAATACAACTTTTAATCGGACTCGGGCTATGCGCTGCAACCAGTCTTGTACAAGCTAAACAAGTGGTTTGCGTATTTGACTTGGTCGGTAAAAGTGGCGATGTTTACGCCCTAATGAAAGACTATCAATTGGCTGCCAAAAACTGGGGCGCAGATATTGAATTGCGAGTTGCTCAAAATGAAGCGGTCATTGCCGAAGATTTTAAGGCCGGGAAATGCGATGGCATTAGTGTGACTGGCATGCGAGGGCGTCAATTTAATGATTTTACTGGCTCACTCGATGCCATTGGGGCCATTCCCAACCTAAAATTAGCAGTTAAAGTCATGCAAGGTTTAGCCAATCCTACATTTAGCAAATATATGGTGAAAGGCAAATATGAAGTTGCAGGCGTCATTCCAGTGGGTGATGCCTATCTGTTGGTCAATGATCGTCGCATCAATACTGTCGCCAAAGCGGCAGGCAAAAAGATTGCCGTGCTGGATTATGATCAAGCGCAAAAAATCATGGTGCAACAAGTCGGTGCCCAAGCCGTCAGTTCTGATGTCACCAATTTTGGCAGTAAATTTAATAATGGTCAGGTCGATATTATTGGTGCCCCTGCAGCGGCCTTTAAACCACTTGAATTACACAAAGGTTTAGGCAGCAAGGGCGCAATTGTGAATTATCCCATCTTACAAGTCACAGGCAATATTATTATCCGCCCTGACCGTTTCCCCAAAGGCTATGGGCAGCAATCACGTGAATGGGTCAAATCACAACTTCCACGTGCTTTTGGCATTTTAGGTAAAATGAAAGCCGATATTCCAAGCAAATACTGGATGGACGTCCCTGCTCCCGATAAACCAGGCTATCAAAAAATGATGCGTGACGCGCGAATTAATTTGACTCAGCAAGGGGTATATGACAAACGCATGATGAAACTGCTGTGGCAGTTCCGCTGTAAAGAAGATGCCAAAAATTTTGAATGTGGTCTACAAGATGAAAACTACAAATAATCTTGATAAAATTACTCTGATTTAACTTTTAATCTTCGAATATTGACCATATATTGAGTATGCTATACTAGAGATATGGTCTTTTTCATTTTTAAAAGACCCATGAACCGAACAGAGGAATCTATCATGACTGCTCCAACGCTTGTGTTGACCGACAATGCTGCAAATAAAGTACGCCAATTGCGCGATAGTGAAGGCAACCAAGATTTAATGTTACGTGTCTATGTAACAGGCGGGGGCTGTTCTGGCTTTTCTTATGGCTTTAACTTTGCCGATAATATGAATGAAGATGATGCCGAATTCATCAATGGCGATGTGAAAATGCTGGTCGACTCTCTTAGCTATCAATATTTAATCGGTTCTGTGGTTGATTATATTGAAGGTCTTGAAGGTTCACGCTTTATTGTACAAAATCCCAATGCAACCACCACTTGTGGCTGTGGATCATCTTTCTCCATTTAAGTTGATCACAGACGTAAAAAACCTCCAATTCAGGAGGTTTTTTATTGATGTCTTCTCGACGTTTAAACTGCAGTTATGCTGCCTAAAATACGATAACCCTTAGCTCCAGTCACCGTAGGTAAATTACCGCTTAAATGCTCAACAAAACGCTTCGCTAACCACGCAAAAGCTGTGGCTTCAACCCAAGTCGGACTTAAACCTAAATCTGCGGTACTTTGTACCGTCCATTGGTGCTTGCGTAAACGCCAGCGTAATTGTTCCAAAAGTTGTGAATTATACGCACCACCACCACAGACATAGACCTCGCCCGTGTCCATACCTGAACGATAGATCGCTTTCTTAATAGCACGTGTAGTCAGTTTTAATAAGGTGGCTTGGATATTTTCAGGGTTATCTTCCAATTCATCATACGCCAGCTCATCATTGCGCCAGTCCATGATTTGGTCATCCAACCAATCCAAATTAAAATCTTCACGTCCCGTACTTTTAGGCGGCTCTTTGGCAAAAAAGTCATGTGCCTGTAAACGCTCTAACAAACTGCGAATTGGCTGACCATAGGCAGCCCAATTACCATTTTCATCATACGGTTGTCCGGTATAACGATGGCACCATGCATCCATCAGAATATTGGCTGGTCCAGTATCAAAACCCGAAACCAGCTCTGGTGCACCCGCAGGTAAAAGACTGACATTGGCAATGCCACCTAAATTCAGAATCACACGGTGAATGCTTTCATGCTGAAATAAAGCTTGATGAAAAGCAGGGACCAAAGGTGCACCCTGCCCACCCGCAGCCATGTCACGACGGCGGAAATCAGAGACCACAGGAATTTGAGTGATTTCAGTAATAATGTTGGGGTCGCCAATCTGTAAGGTAAAGCCATGCTCTGGGCGATGTCGAATGGTCTGCCCATGCGAACCAATGGCTTTTATTTGGCTACGGTCGAGTTGATGCTGTTCAATCAGTGTATTGATGCCTTCACCAATCATTTTTGCCAAAGCCACATCAGCCTTACCCATACGATCTATTTCGTTATCATCAGGCAACGTGAGTGCCATCAGTTCATTTCGTAAATCAGGGTCAAACGCTAAGGTGAGCGTGGCATGCAACTGCAATGGGTCGAATGAAGCGGCCACAATATCTACCCCATCCATGCTGGTGCCGGTCATTACCCCAATATAGATTGCTGTCATGATTATTCTAAAGCCTGCAATGTGCTGAAAAAGTGTTAGTATATCGCACAAATTGAATAACTGATGTGTTTGGGTTTTGTGATGTCAAATTTCCTGCCGGCTGAAGAACAACTTGCCCTCATTCAACGAGGCACTCATGAAATTATCTCTGAAGAGGATCTATTAAAGAAACTCAAAGAGAATCGTCCTCTAAAAATTAAAGCGGGCTTCGACCCGACTGCACCTGACTTACACTTAGGTCATACTGTGCTGATCAACAAATTAAAAACGTTCCAAGACCTCGGTCATGAAGTGTTTTTCTTGATTGGTGACTATACGGCAATGATCGGTGATCCAACAGGTAAAAGTGCCACACGCCCACCGTTGTCACGCGAACAAGTCTTAGAAAATGCCAAGACTTATCAAGAACAAGTGTTTAAAATTCTTGATCCGAACAAAACCAAAGTGGTGTTTAACTCGGAATGGTTTGCGACTAAAACTGCGGCTGATTTAATTCAGTTGGCATCACAGCAAACTGTGGCGCGTATGTTAGAACGTGATGACTTCACTAAGCGTTATAATAATCAACAACCGATTGCCATTCACGAATTCTTGTATCCACTGGTACAAGGCTATGACTCTGTTGCCTTACATGCCGATGTCGAACTTGGTGGGACAGATCAAACCTTTAACTTGCTGATGGGTCGTACCTTACAAGGTCGTTATGATCAAGAAGCACAAGTGTGTATTACCGTGCCGATCCTTGAAGGTTTAGATGGCGTCAACAAAATGTCTAAATCTTTAGGCAACTACATTGGGGTATTTGATACGCCTGGAGCAATGTACCAAAAAGTACTTTCCATGCCCGATGCTTTGATTGAACGTTATTTTGATCTTCTGAGTTTTAAATCAATTGAAGAAATCAAAGTCCTGCTCAAAGAAGTTGAAGATGGTCGTAATCCACAAGAAGTGAAGAAAATTCTGGCACTTGAATTGGTTGAGCGTTTCCACGGTGCGGAAGCTGCTGCCAATGCGCATAAAGGTGCAGGTAACATCATTACTGAAGGTGAATTACCGGAAGGAACACCAGAAATCACGATTTCACGCGCCGAATTTGGTGGTGAAATGTTTATTGCTTCGATTGTACGCGCTGCGGGTTTAACCAAAAATGCGGCTGCAGCCAAAGATGCTGTTTCACGTGGAGCCGTTAAAGTCGACTGGAATGTGGTGGATGCCAGCTTCTCTGTGAAAGAAAATATCACGGTGATTGTTCAAGCGGGTAAAAAAGCCATCGCGAAAGTGACTTTTACTGACTAAGACCAATCCCTAATCAATTAAAAGCAGGTCACTGGACCTGCTTTTTTTATGCTGAAAATTAAATTGCTTCAGCAACTCGATCATTTTGTTTTTACAAAGCGAAGCTCTGTGATTTGCCATGCATCAGACCGGTAGTGCCATGTTTCTTGAATCATTTGTTCGGGCTGCGCTAGATGGAGCAAGATTCGGCATTCAGTTTGTGTCGGATTAAACTCAAATATTTCGGTTTGAATTTCTAAATGCTGAGGTTTCCACACCCCATTTTGTACCGCATGCTGAATACTAGCATAACGACTTAAATTGCTTTCAACCTTCCTTTGAGCTTCATACACCACTTTAAACTCAGGATGCTCATATACCATCAGTTCCTGTACTTGTCCCGTATAAAAAGCATTCAGCCAATGATCTCGACACTGTTCCAAACTTAAATCCATATGCTTTCCGCTCAGTTATTTTTATTCAGCATGCCACAGCAATACGACAGTTTAATAACCATCAACAAAATAATCCCCAATAAAAAAGCAGCCCTTAGGCTGCTTTAGAACATCACAAACAGTTATGCATCAATATCTGCATTTAAGGCATTCTCTTCAATGAAGGCACGACGTGGTTCGACATCATCCCCCATTAAGCAAGAGAACATGCGGTCTGCTTCAATCGCATCATCAATGGTGACTTGCAACATATGACGGTTTTCAGGGTCCATCGTGGTTTCCCACAACTGCTCCGCATTCATCTCGCCCAAACCTTTATAGCGTTGGATCATCATGCCGCGGCGCGAGTCTTGTAAAATATGCTGCCACACTTGGTGGAAATTGTTGACCGCAATTTTACGCTCGCCTTTTTCTAAATATGCACCCTCTTCAAGCAGGCTAAACCAGCTCTTGGAATTTTTCAGCAAACGCACATACTCGCCCGAAGACAATAAACCCGCATCGAGTAAATAGCTGTGTGGGAGATTATGCACATAAATTGTGATGCGCGGGAAATACACTACCACTTTTTGACCATCTGCCAACTCTTTATCAAACGCTTCGAGCATCAACTCTGGGCGTAAGCTTGGCTGCGTTTTTTCCACAGCGGCACGCAATTGCTCACCCCACTGTTGTACATAAGCCAAATCTTGTGAATGATCAAACTTATAAGCATCCATCGAGATCAAACCATCCAACAAGCTTGCAGGATAACGCTGGGTTAAACGCTGTAAACTTTTCTGTGAGGTTTGATAATCAGCAATTACCTTGGCTAAAGCTTCACCACGAATCGCTGGAGCTTCAGCACTGATATGCAAAGCCAGATCATCAATTGCATTCGAGATCAGGAAGGTTTCGAGCGCTTCATTATCTTTCATGTATTGTTCATGCTTACCCTTTTTCAATTTATAAAGTGGTGGTTGCGCAATATAAATATGTCCACGTTCCACCAATTCTGGCATTTGACGGAAGAAAAAGGTTAATAATAAGGTACGAATATGCGAACCATCGACGTCGGCATCGGTCATGATAATGATTTTGTGATAACGCAACTTATCAGGATTGTATTCTTCACGACCAATACCGCAGCCCAAAGCCGTGATCAGCGTGCCGACTTCCTGAGAAGAAATCATCTTGTCAAAGCGCGCACGTTCCACATTTAGGATTTTACCTTTCAGCGGTAAAATCGCCTGCATTTTACGGTTACGACCTTGTTTCGCTGAACCACCCGCAGAATCACCCTCGACCAGATACAGTTCAGACAAAGCTGGATCTTTTTCCTGACAGTCTGCCAATTTACCTGGCAAACCCGCAATATCTAATGCACTTTTACGACGAGTCATTTCACGGGCTTTACGCGCAGCATCACGTGCACGTGCCGCATCAATAATTTTGCCTGCAATTGATTTTGCCGCAGCAGGGTTCTCAAGCAAGTATTCAGAGAATGCCTTGTTCATGGCTTGCTCTACCGCAGATTTCACTTCACTCGATACCAATTTTTCTTTGGTTTGTGAAGAAAACTTCGGATCTGGCACTTTAACCGAAATAATGGCGGTTAAACCTTCACGAGCATCATCCCCCGTGACTGCCACTTTTTCTTTTTTCAACAAACTCTCATTTTCCATATAGCTGTTTAAGCCACGGGTCAACGCTGCACGGAAGCCTGCTAAATGTGTACCACCATCTTTTTGCGGAATATTGTTGGTAAAGCAACGGACATTTTCTTGATAAGTGTCATTCCATTGCAACGCCACTTCCACCCCAATGCCATTTTCAGCTTGGGTCGTAAAGTGGAAAATGTCATTCAGATGGTTTTTGCCCTGATTAATATATTTAACAAACTCAGACAAACCACCTTCATAGTCATATACATGTTCTAAATTAATCCGCTCATCACGCAGAACAATACGTACACCTGCATTCAGGAAAGACAATTCACGTAAACGACGTGCCAAAATATCGACACTAAAAATCGTTTGGCTAAAGGTGTCCGAACTTGGCCAAAAACGTACAATCGTGCCTGTGGTTTCCGTATTACCAATCACTTTGAGTGGATACTGCGGATCACCATGACGATATTCTTGTTGATGAATATGCCCCGCACGATGAATGATTAATTCGAGTTTGCTCGACAAGGCATTTACAACGGAAACACCTACCCCGTGCAAACCGCCTGAGACTTTATAACTATTATCATCAAATTTACCGCCTGCATGCAGAATAGTTAGAATAACTTCTGCGGCAGAAACCCCTTCTTCAGGGTGAATATCGGTTGGAATACCACGACCGTTATCAGAAACACTGACTGACTCATCTTCATGAATCGTCACCAAGATTTCATCACAATGACCTGCTAAAGCTTCATCAATGGCGTTATCCACCACTTCGAATACCATGTGATGCAAACCTGAACCATCATCAGTATCACCAATATACATACCTGGGCGCTTACGAACGGCATCCAAACCACGCAACACTTTGATGCTAGAGGAATCATAAGCCTTTTCGTTGCTTTGTTCTGTTTGAGTGACAGTTTGGTCTTCTGAACTCATGGTTACTCCCTAGTGAAAAATCGGTCTATCCAAAGATGGGAAATCATTGCACAACACATACTACTCGACCATTTTCCACGTGGAACAATTGGTGGGAAATAGACAAGTCATGTAAATGTTTTTGCACAGATTCATGCTCTAAAGTGGTAATAAAAACTTGACTACCAAGTTGGCTTAATCGCTCAATTAAACGTTGTTGTGCGGCTAAATCTAATTCTGCTGTCAGATCATCTAATAATACCACAGTTTCCTTATTACAGGCATGTAGCATTGCAATCTGTGAGAGTTTTAGCGCAATAATCAACAGCTTTTTCTGTCCACGTGACAGTACAATATCCGCCTCCCCCATTGGGGTTTTCAGACGTAAATCGGCACGATGTGGACCATATTCAGTATATCTTCGATCCACATCTTTTTGGTGCTGACTGCACAGGTCATGCAGCAATCCCTGTTCGGTATGAAAGCCAGCGAGATATTCTAGTTCAACACTTAAATTGGGCAGCAGATGCTGCAAATCTTGCTGAAAAAATACATTCCACTGTTCCACAATCGCAACCCGCTGTGAATGTAAAATTTCACCATATTCACCCAACATTTTATTCCACGGTTCTAAGCTTTCTAGACTTAAATGACGCCGCGATTTTAATAGGCTATTGCGTTGTTTTAAGGCACGTGAATAAAACTGCCAAGCATGATAGAACTCAGGTTCCACGTGAAACATCAACCAATCGAGCAACTGTCGTCTTGGTTTAGCACCATGATCAATAATATCGGTACTTTGCGGATCAATATGCTGTAAAGGTAATAGTTTTGCTAACTGCCCTTGCGTGGCAATATGATCACCATTCACTTTCATGACTTGCTCACCGCTAACATGTTTTTGCATCCCAATTTTTTCACTGCAAGATTGGGCAAAAACGACAGCATTCTGAGCATCATGCAGAATATAGTGTTTAGGAATATGGGTACGAAAGGAACGACCTGTCGCCAGTAAATGAATCGCCTCCAAAATAGAGGTTTTCCCTGAACCATTCGCACCATAAAAGACGTTAAACGGCTGCAACTCTGAGAGTGCAACCGTTTTTAAATTACGAACACGTTCGATGTTTAAACGCGTAATCTGCATAATAAATCTAGCGATTACACACGCATTGGCATGACAACATAGGTCTGATCGGCATGTGCAGGATCATGCACCAACACCGATTGATTGGCTTCACTCATGGTCATCGAAACATCATCGCCATCCAAAACACCAAGCACATCAAGTAAATACTGCGCATTAAATGACATTTCTAATGGTGCATCATTGTACTGGATTGCCAAATCTTCAATCGCTTCATCTTGTTCAGGGTTATTGGCACGCAATTGCAAAGTATCTGCACTGAAATTCAAGAATACGCCACGCAGTTTTTCATTACTTAAAATAGAAACGCGCTGTAAAGACTGCTTAAACACATCATGTGCAATCAACACTTTTTTATCACCACCACGTGGAATCACACGGCGATAATCAGGGAATTTTCCATCAATCAGTTTCGTGGTAAAACGCACTTTAATGGTTCCCTGCTCTTTATCACGACTTGGCGTATTGATGGTCACATTCAGCAATTCACGACCAATCAATAACGACAATTGCTCATCTTCAATACTCAGCAAGCGCTGTAATTCACCGACAGCTTTACGCGGTACAATCGCTTGAATCAATTGTTGCGTATTTGAAGATGCCAATGTTTCACATAATGCCAAACGGTGACCATCTGTAGTTACTGCACGTAATTGATTTTCATCAATTTCTAACAAGGTGCCGGTTAAATAAAAACGCACATCCTGAACTGCCATAGCAAAGGCCGTTTTTTCAAATAAACGCTTCAATTCACGCTGCGTCACCGCAATCTGTGTACCTTGTGTATTTTCCGTATTTAATAAGGGGTAATCTTCGGCAGGCAAAGTACCCAATACAAATCGACTGTTGCCCGATTTAAGGATACAGCGCTGATCTTCGGTAATTTGAATATCAATTAATGCCGAACTAGGTAAAGATTTACAGATATCCATCAGTTTACGTGCAGGAACTGTAGTTTCACCTGCTTGTAAACAAGCACCTTCCATTAAATTGGTACTTGCAACCAATTCAACTTCTAAATCTGAACCTGTAATCGCCAAAGCATTTTGACTCACTTGTACTTTAACATTCGATAAAATGTTTAAGGTGTGGCGACGCTCCACGGCTCCTACCACATGTGAAAGAACATTAAGTAAACTTTCTTTGGCGATTTTTAAACGCACGATGCATTCCTCGAAAAAACTGAAGATGAAAAATAAATTAATTAATTTTTAGCAGTGTACTATGCGGCAGAATATACCGCATTGCAAGAATAGAATTTGACCAAGATCGATTAACTTTGCAGCAGGCGTTGCAAGTTTTTGTAATCCTCATTAAAGATAGGATCATCCTCTCTTAAGCTTTGCACTTTTTCACACGCATGCATGACCGTACTATGGTCACGACCACCAAACGCCATCCCAATTTCAGGAAAACTATCGCCTGTCAGTTCACGTGCCAAACCCATCGCCAATTGACGCGGACGTGCATAAATACGCGTTCGTTTAGGACCGATTAATTCTTTCAGTGGAATGCGGAAATATTCACTCACCACCCGTTGAATATTTTCCGTACTGATGGTTCGAGCACGAATTGCCAAAACATCTTTAAGCGATTCTCGAACCACATCAAGGTCAATCGAGGTCCCTTTAAAACGTGAAATAGCCACCACTTTATTCAGTGCACCTTCTAACTCACGGACATTCGCAACCACTTGTTGTGCAATAAATAATGCACAGTTGCGCGGCAAGTCTACACCACTACTTTGAGCTTTCTTTAATAAAATCTCAATTCGCGTTTCAATATCTGGTGGTTCGACCCCAACTGACAAGCCCCAAGAAAAACGTGACACTAAACGGGCATCTAATTCTGTCAATTCTTTAGGATAACGGTCCGAAGTTAAGATAATTTGCTTCGATTCATCCAATAAAGCGTTAAACGTATAAAAAAACTCAACCAAGCTCGCTTCTTTACCCGCCAATAAATGAATATCGTCCACCAGAAGTAAGTCTAGAGAGCGACAGTTTTTCTTAAATTCTTCCACCTTGCCTTGTTGTAAGGAGCTGACAAAATCCTGAACAAAGCTTTCAGCAGTCATATACATCACACGTGCATTAGGTTTGGCTTGTAATAAAGCATTTCCTACCGCTTGCATTAAGTGAGTTTTACCTAAACCTGTCGGACCATATAAAAACAAAGGGTTATGCTGAGAAGCTCCCAATTGAGTCAACACTTTACGGCAAGTTTCAGCAGCCATTTGGTTGGAACGGCCTTCAACAAATAGCGAAAAAGTAAATAAGGGATTTAGCAATCGCTTTTTATTTTTTAACGGCGAATCCTCTTTCTCTTTTTTTACCTTTACAACAGGTGCAGCAGTTTCTAATGCCGCAGTTGTAGTCGCAGGTTGTTCACTTGGAGATAAAATCGCACCTGGACGCGAATCCACCATAATTTCCACACGGCGTACCCGTCCTTCAGACAATTGCTCCGCCAAAATGGTAATCAGTTCTAAATGATGTTCCTGAATATAGCGCGTCCAATATGGATTAGGCGCATATAGTCGCAAGGTGTCTTCTAACTCTTCAGCAACTAAAGGGCGAATCCACATTGTAAAAACATTTCCAGATAGCTCTTGTCGCAAGCGAGTTAAGCAGTCTGTCCAAAGCATGTGAAACCCCTATTCATCCATTTTTAAATTTAAAAACACCATTGTCCGCCAAAGCGGGTCGCCATTCTAACCAAGTTATCCACATCTGTCATGAAGAATTCTGCAAAAGTTGCTCAAAAAAGAAATAAACAATCTAAATTTAAATTCAAAGCCGCATGTGGATAAAAACACCCACAGGCTGTGGATAAAAAAACACGCCAAGTTATCCACAACTCCTTAAACTCTTAAAAACACAGATATCCACAATGTTAACTCTTGTTTTTATATATTAAAAATGGGTTTTCCACAGAAAAACAGCTCCCTAATAATAATAAATTTAAATTTTAAAATTTGAATTTATTTATAAGGATTGCTTTTACTGTGGATAACTTGGACACCAGAATGAATTTAAATTTAAACCATTGTGTATTTATAGTGGTGTGGATAAAATTGTGAATAATATTGTTTATAACTTATTTCCCATTATTTAACAACTCATTATGATGTGAATAGTTTTTAAATCAGGGAAAGACTTAATTCAGACTTTCCAAGTTAAGTTTTATTGATTACAAGTTTATTTGGTTCGAATAGGTGTTTTTGATTGACAGCTCAAGCAATGAACACTAAAATCGCGGACCTTTATAGAAAGATCATTTTTTGGAGTTTCGATATGAAACGTACATTCCAACCATCTGAATTAAAGCGTAAGCGCGTTCATGGTTTCCGTGCTCGTATGGCTACTAAAGCTGGTCGTCAAGTATTAGCTCGCCGTCGTGCAAAAGGTCGTCACAGCTTAACTGTTTAATTTGTTAGCGCTTAGACGATTTTGGGTGTTATGACACTTTATGACTTCGGCACAGAGCGGCGTCTTCGTTGTGCTGCCGATTATAAAGTTGTGTTTGATGGTGCGCTTTTTAAAGTGCACCAACCCCATTTCTTATTTCTTGCGACACCTTCCAAACAGCCTAACAGTCGTTTGGGTATTGTTGTTGCTAAGAAAAAAGTGCGCCGTGCGCATGAAAGAAATCGAGTAAAACGACTTGCTCGCGAAAGTTTTCGCCTGCATCAAATGCAACTGGATGCCTTGGATATTGTTGTTATGCCTAAAGTTGGTATAGAAACAGTCGCGAATTCAGAATTGCATCAGCAATTACAATTTGCTTGGCAAAAGCTGCAACGCATTGCTAAAAAGCATTCAAAAATAGCTCCCTCCCCACAGAAGTAGAGAAGGCCAATGGTACGTGTGCTGCATTGGTTTATTCGATTCTATCAGATCGCAATTAGTCCTATGTTAGGACCACGTTGTCGGTATCTACCTACATGTTCTCAATATTCATTGGAAGCAATCCATACACATGGAGCTGTACGGGGTGTTTGGTTGGCTGCAAATCGTATTTGTCGATGTCATCCATGGGGCGGCTCGGGCTATGATCCTGTTCCTGCAAAAGCAATTCGTTTTATTTCATTTCAGCAAATCGATTCTCAAATGCATCTCGTTGCTGTACCCTTTCGTGGATGTTTATGGAATCAAAATCACTCTAACTTTTTGGGGTAATAGATATGCAACAATGGGCCAGGATTGCAATTCTAGGAGCCATGTTTGTCGTCGCATATTTGCTTATTTTGGCATGGCAAAAGGACTATGGGCATAATGAAGTACAACAGCAGCCACAAGCTGCTGCAGTAGTTTCACATGAAGTGTCTGCCGACTTGCCAAATGGACAGACAGCTACGGCTGCTCCTGATGTGCCACAAGCAAATAGTACTGCTCAGCAAACTACAGAATCGACTGCGGCAGCAAGTCAACAGCTTATTTCAGTTCAAACTGACCTTTATCATCTTTGGATTAATCCTAAAGGTGGTGATATTGTTCGTGTTGAATTACTCAATCATGATAAAAACAAAGATAGCGATGAACCGTTTGTTATGCTGGAAAGCGATGCCAAACGTACGTATGTTGCACAATCTGGTTTAATTGGTCTAAATGGACCTGACAGTGGTCGTAATGGTCGTCCTGTCTATGAAATTGAGAAATCTGCATATACTTTAGCTGATGCAAAAGCAGCGAAAGATAAAGACGGCAAGTCAGTTCAAGTACTTTCTGTTCCGATGGTCTTTAAAACGACTGATGGCGTAGAAATTATTAAAACTTTCACGTTCACTCAAGGCGAATATCCAGTTGTGGTCAATCACAAAGTGGTCAACCGCAGTGGTCAAAACTGGCAAGGCCAGATGTTTGGTCAGCTCAAACGTGATAATTCGGAAGATCCAGGTAAATCGGATCAGGGTATTTTCACCTTGGGCACCTTCTTGGGTGGTGCATGGGGTACGCCTGAAGAACATTACAACAAGCTTAAATTTGCCAACTTTAACGACGAAAAGTTAAATGTTGAAGCAAAAGGCGGCTGGGTTGCAATGGTTCAGCATTACTTCGTTAGTGCTTGGATTCCAGGCGAGTTGAAGTTGACTCAGGCGAATGGTCAAGCTTATAGCGCTAAATTAGAGTCGCGTAAATCGAGTGATGACATGAACATCCTCAGTTTTACTTCACCAACCATTAATGTACCTGCAGGTACAGTGGCAGAAGTTGACGCGACGTTCTATTCAGGTCCTAAAATTCAATCTGAATTGAAAGACTTGGCTGTAGGTTTAAATCAGACGGTTGATTATGGTTGGTTATGGCCAATCGCGAAATTATTGTTCCTTGGCTTACAATTCTTCCATAATTTGGTGGGGAACTGGGGCTGGTCAATTATTTTACTGACTGTATTGGTTAAACTCATTCTGTGGCCGTTGTCGTCTAAGAGCTATCGCTCAATGGCGAAAATGCGTGTAATTGCGCCAGAAATGCAGCGAATGAAAGAAGAATTCGGTGAAGACCGTATGCGCTTCTCTCAAGAAATGATGGCATTGTACAAGCGTGAGCAAGTCAACCCACTTTCAGGCTGTTTACCGTTATTACTCCAAATGCCAATCTTCTTGGCTTTGTATTGGGTATTGATGGAAAGTGTGGAATTGCGTCATGCGCCTTGGATGCTCTGGATTCAAGACTTATCAGCAATGGATCCTTGGTTTATCCTGCCATTATTGATGGGCGTGACCATGTTCATTCAGCAAATGTTGAACCCGCAACCTGCCGATCCAATGCAGGCGAAAGTGTTCCGCATTATGCCAATTATGTTCACGGTATTCATGTTGTTCTTCCCTGCAGGTTTAGTGCTGTACTGGATTGTGAACAATACGATTACGATTACACAGCAATGGTTTATTAATAAATCAGTAGAAAAAGCACGTAGCTCGAAAGAAGCCGCATAACGCAGCTTCTCACGGCAACTAGCTGATTAAATCCGCTTAAGATGGTAATCTTAGGCGGATTTTTATTTGGGTTCGATTGGGACTAACGTCAGGTGAATTGTATGCAGCATCAAACCACTATCGCAGCGATTGCTACTCCGCCAGGTCGTGGTGGTGTGGGGGTAATTCGTCTTTCTGGTCCGCAAGCTTATGCGATTGCAGAACAGTTATGCCAAAAAGCTTTACCCAAAGCACGGATGGCGGGTTTCCGTCAGTTTTTGGATGATGTGCAAGAAGTGTTGGATGAGGGTTTGGTGATTTGTTTTCCCAATCCAAACTCGTTCACGGGTGAGGATGTGGTTGAGTTACAGGGACATGGTGGACCTGTGATTCAAAATGCCTTGCTCGCTCGTTGTTTAGAATTGGGTGCAACCGCAGCCAAGGCAGGCGAGTTTTCCATGCGTGCTTTTGAAAATGGCAAACTGGATTTGGTACAAGCAGAAGCGATTGCCGATTTGATTGATGCGACTTCGCAGGCCGCGGCTCGTTCTGCAGTGCGTTCTTTGCAAGGGGCCTTTTCACATAAAGTGAATACTGTGCTAGAAAAGTTGATTCATTTGCGTTTGCACGTGGAAGCGGCAATCGACTTTCCTGAAGAAGAAATTGACTTCTTGGCTGACGGCAAGATTTTAACTTTATTGGAAGACGTACAGCATTCCGTGGCTGTGGTGCAGAAATCTGCCCGTCAAGGACAATTACTACGTGAAGGTTTACAGGTGGTGATTGCAGGTAAGCCGAATGCGGGTAAATCTTCTTTACTCAATGCCTTAGCGGGCATTGAGCGCGCGATTGTGACGGATATTGCAGGAACCACCCGCGATGTGTTGCATGAAAAGATCAGCCTCAATGGTTTGCCAATAACATTGACCGATACCGCAGGATTGCGTGAAACAGGCGATGTGGTGGAAAAAGAAGGTATTCGCCGCGCGATTAAAGAAATTGAGCAAGCTGATTTATTGTTATTGGTCTATGACTTGAGTCAAGGTGAAGACCCACTGCAATTGGCACGGGAATACTTTGAGCATCATCTTGAACCGAAACGCTTAATGTTGATTGGGAATAAATGTGATTTAACCGATGCAACAGCTCAAATTGGCGATTTTCAAGGTTTTCGCCATATTACGGTTTCAGCCAAACAGGAAACAGGCGTTCAATCACTCATAGAGGCGATTACAGTGCATGCTGGCTTTCAGCCAGAAGAAGATACCTTTATTGCGCGAACACGTCATTTAGACGCAATGAAGCGCACACAGCACTATCTTGCAGAAGCCCATGAGCAGTTGGTGGTGTTTCATGCAGGTGAATTGGTTGCCGAGTCGCTACGTCTTGCACAAAATGCTTTAAGTGAAATTACAGGTGAATTTAGTGCGGATGATTTGTTAGGGAAAATTTTCGGATCGTTCTGTATTGGAAAGTAATCTTTTGATCATAATTTAACTGGTTTTATTATAGTTTTGAGAAGGCTTTACTTTAGATTGGAAGTAAAGCCTTTTGTTTGCGGTGCCAAAGATACAGCGTTAAGCAGAGGATGCTCATGCCAATGCCAAAACCGATCACTGCGAGATTTAAGCCCCATAAATCTGCACTGTAACCTACCGAAATAATTGGCACGATCGTGCCTAGATATCCCATAAACAAATAGGTCGAGATCACTGCGGCACGATTGTGTGGATCTGTCATTTGATGAATCAGACCAAATGATCCCATAATACCTAGACCATGTCCCAAGCCCACGCCAATATCACTAATAAAAAACAATAGACTCAATTGGGTTTGCATACAGATGGCTAAGAGTAGACAACTGCCCATCAGTAAAATCAAACCATAATTTAAGCTACGTCCTGCGGGTAACGATTTGGCAAAAAACTGTATGATCGCTGAAATAAACAGAATGCTGGAAATCGCGACACCACTGACCAGAGGACCATGCCATGGAATCAGGTCTTTGACAAAGGACCCAGACAGCGAAGCAAACAGACTAAATATACCAAAAGCACAAAACGCAGTTAAACCTGCAATAAAAAAATGAGTTCGGGTCTGGGCGGCAGGAAGCTCTAAATGCGGTGCAATTGAAAAGGTTTGTGCTTGAAAAGTCGGTGATTTTAAGCGAAAGAGTCCAATTAAACAGAGGACTGCCCCTGCAATAATTGGCAGATAGGGCGTGAGCAATGGAAATGCAGAAAATTGAGCAATCACACCGCCAATCAATGGCCCTAAAGCAAAACCAATAACGGTAATAATTGAGCTTAACTGTGGGGCATGAGATTTATGACTGTCCGGAATGGTCAGCATGAGACCTAACATAGCGGAAGTACTGATCAGCCCTGAAGCAATCCCAATAATAAAACGTCCTAAACCGAGCCAAGCAGTGCTACTGGCAAAAGCAGAAAGCCCTAATCCTAGAATGACAAATCCTAAACCGACTTGTAGTGTGCGCAAAAAACCAAAGCTGTTGCTGGCGCGGCCGAAAAAGAGCAACATTGCTAAACAGCCAAACATATAAGCAACAAAAATATAGGTAATCTGACTGGGCAATAAATGCCACAGTTCTTGATAAATCGGATACAGCGGGCTGGCTAAAGCTGTACCGATAGTTCCCATAATCAAGGCAAGGCTGACCATGATAAATGGACGCCAAGGAGGTTGAACTGTCATAAAGCATCACAAAAACTGTCGGGAAAAGCTCAATAAAAAATAAAGAGTTTCGAAAGCTTAAGCTGAAACTGATGCTTAAACAATCACTAACCGTAGCGTTTTAATAACTTTAAAAATTCGGCAAGTTCAGCTTCATCAAATTCACTATGAGGTTTTAGAACATGATGGCGCAGATGGGCTTCAATCAGTTCATTCATCAGACCATTGACTGCCCCCTTTACCGCAGCCACTTGCTGTAATACCTCAATACAAGAGCTGTCTGGTTGCATGAGGGCTTGGTCGATTGCTTGAATTTGCCCTTGCAAACGCTTTACGCGATTCTTAATTTTTTGATCTTCATATAAATGGCCCACACTTTCCTCCAAAAATAAATATACTACTGGGGAGTATATTGGTGAGAACATTATGCAACATTCGATCATGCACAGAAGCCATAGTCATCAATTTGATGAAGGGAATCCTTTGGCACAAAAACGAATCCTAATTGCGACTATTTTAACGGCAGTCATGATGCTATTAGAAGTGATTGGCGGCTGGATTTTTAATTCTATGGCATTACTTGCCGATGGTTGGCACATGAGTTCGCATATGTTGGCATTGGGTTTGGCTTATTTTTCCTATCGCGCTGCACGTCATTATGCTCAGGATCACCGTTTTAGCTTTGGTACGTGGAAAATTGAAATTTTAGCGGGATACAGCAGCGCGATTTTACTGTTGGTGGTTGCAATTTTTATGGCATTTCAGTCGGTAGAACGCCTGATTCATCCTATTGATATTCAATATAATCAAGCGATCCCCATTGCGATTTTAGGCTTGGTGGTGAACTTGATTTGTGCATGGTTGTTACATGATGGTCACCATCACCATCACCATCACCATCACCATCACGAAGAATCGACTCATTCGCATCAGCATGAACACGATCTCAATCAAAAAGCCGCTTTTTTACATGTGGTTGCCGATGCAGTGACCTCGGTCTTTGCAATAGTTGCGTTGTTTGCCGGAAAATATATGGGATGGTCGTTTCTCGATGCTTTATTAGGGGTTTTAGGGGCAATTTTGGTCGCACGTTGGGCTGTAGGATTGATGCAGGACACGGCGAAAACCCTATTAGATGCAGAAATGAATCATCCTGTCGTGGAGGAAATCCGTGAGGTGATTCAGGATCTCCCTGTGGTTGTTGAAGTGACCGATTTACATGTCTGGAAAGTCGCCAAAGGGAAGTTTGCCTGTATTTTGGCACTCAGTAGTCACTCATCAATCAGTGCGGATGAAGTGCGTGAGGCATTGGCGATTCATGAAGAAATTGTGCATGTCTCGGTAGAAATTAATCCTTTATCGGTTTAAGGCGTAGTTCCACGTGAAACACTCAGGTATTTGTTTTACCAAATACCTGATAAAAATTATCAATCATCACAATCATTCGGATTAAACTGATTCACTTTTATAACTTACGTGAACGAGCAGAATTCATGTTGAAAAGAACAATGGTTGCGATGCTGGCGGGTTTCATTTCTTGGTCTAGTTTTGCGAGTGTCGAGACTGTAAAAACCAATCTAGCCAAACAACATCCAGATTTGAAAATTGAGAATATTCAAAGCACGGAAATGCCAGGTATCTATAGTGGCTCTATGGATGGTCAAGTGGTTTATGTTGGAGAAAATACCCAACATATTTTAGTGGGATCGATGATTCGGTTGAACGATCAGCGTAATTTGACCAAGGATTTGATTTTAAAGCAGAACTCAATTGACTGGAAAAAATTGCCATTACAAGATGCGGTGAAAACGGTGCGAGGTAATGGTAAACGCCAATTGGCGATCTTTTCTGACCCAAATTGCCCGTATTGCAAGCAACTTGAGGCTGAATTAAAAAAACTGGATAACGTGACCATTTATACTTTCATTTATCCAATCAAGCCGCAATCAGTTACGCCGTCTAAAGCGGTGTATTGTGAAAAAGATCAAAGTTATGCTTGGGAAAATCTGATTGCTAAAGGGATTGCTCCTGCGGGGAATAAAAGCTGTGCCAATCCAATTGAACGTAATTTGAAACTAGGTCAATCTCTTGGCGTAAATGGAACACCGACACTGATTTTCTCGAATGGTTTTAAAGCGGCGGGTGGCTTCCCTGCCGAGCAAATTGAACTCATTTGGAAAGAGTTAGGTTTGTAATGAGATAGAAATTAATTTTTAAAAAAGCCTTTTCATGGTTCACGTGAAAAGGCTTTTTTTATGCGAAAAATTAAGCGCGGGATTTTTTTATAATAAGATTATAGATAAACAAAATAATAATCGCGCCAATCACTGAGGCAATAAAGCCAGCGGCTACATTATTGGCATAAAGACCGAGCATGCGTCCACCATAAGTTGCCAGTAAAGAACCTGCAATCCCTAAGAGTGTTGTGAGCAAAAAGCCTGCCTTGTTATCGCCAGGATGCAGTGCACGGGCAATCAGACCCGCAATAAAACCGACCACAATTGCAACAATGAGTGACCACATAAGTATTCTCCTTGTTCTTGTTTTGAATCAATGATTTTGACGTACTGCTTATTATTTTGGAGAAAATGGTTTGAGTTAAACAGCAGATCTGCAAAGAAATGTGGTGTTTTTGTGTGAGGGATTGATAGTAAAAAAGACATAAAAAAACCTTCTAAATCCCGAGTAATTCGAGAGATAGAAGGCTAGAAAAAGTGTATTTAGACGTTAAGCTTAGAGACCAATTTCACCAATAAAAGGAATATGACGATATTTTTGATCATAGTCGAGACCATAGCCGACAATAAACTTATCTTCGACTTCAAAGCCCAAGAATTTGACGTCTAAATCAATTTCACGGCGTGAAGGTTTGCTCACGAGTGTGCACAATTCGATGGAGTTGGGTTCGCGTGTTTCCAAAATTTCAAGCACTTTGCTTAAAGTATGCCCAGAGTCAATAATGTCTTCAACAACTAGGACATCTTTACCACGAATTTCGCCGTCTAAGTCTTTTAGAATGCGTACATCACGGCTCGAAACGGTTGATTTTCCATAGCTCGAAACCGTCATAAAGTCGAGTTCATGAGGTTTTTCAATTGTTCGGCATAAATCAGCCATAAAAATAACGGAACCACGTAATAAGCCAATTAAGACAAGTTCTTTATCACTTTGGGCATAGTGGGCATTAATTTTAGCACCAAGCGCTTGTACTTTTGCTTGGATCTCTTCAGCTGAAATCATTACGCTCATTTGAACAGTCATGGGCAGATACCTAAAAATCAAAAATAAAAAAGGCGTTGACCTGCAACACCTCAAAATATGCGTTTATTTTAATACATCTTCTATCGAGATGCATCTTTTGTTGCTTGTTTTTTGTTCGCACCATGACTATCGTGTCGAAGTATGATCGTGCCTGCAAGCAGCAGCAGGCACAGTTTTAACTTGGGCATTGCGGGGGCAACGGACTTATTTAGGCTGGACATAGGCCGCTTGACCATACACATAAGTTGCGTGAATATTACGATCATCACCCATGGTCATGAGGGCAAATAAAGCATCTTCAATGCCTTTGGCCCGTTGTTGACGCAATGCCTGTAAGGCGGTTGCTTGTAGGTCGAGCACGATAAAATCAGCTTCTTTACCGATATCAAAATTACCTAATTGCTGTTCGAGGCTTAATGCTTTGGCACCCCCTAGCGTGGCATGATAAAGCGATTCAAAAGCAGACAGTTTGTCGCCTTGTAATTGTTGTACCTTATAGGCTTCATTTAGCGTCTGGAGTTGGTTGAAGGATGTTCCTGCGCCAATGTCTGTCCCTAAACCGACCTTGACTTGTTTTTCCCATGTCTTTTTCAAGGGGAACAAGCCACTACCGAGAAATAGGTTTGAAGTTGGACAAAAAGCAATGGCTGAATCCGTGGCATGCATGCAATCCCATTCATGGTCTTCTAAATGCACGCAGTGAGCAAAGACAGAACGCGATCCTGTCAGTCCATAATGATGATAAACATCGAGATAACCTTGCTGTGCAGGGAACAATTCTTTGACCCATGCAATTTCATGCTTATTTTCACTTAAATGGGTATGCACATAGACATCTGGATATTCAGCTTTAAGTTGCCCTGCCAGTTGTAATTGTTCAGGTGTGGAGGTTGGTGCAAAACGTGGCGTGATGGCATACAGCGCGCGCCCCTGCCCGTGCCATTTTTCAATCAATGCCTTAGAGTCTGTATACGCACGTTCAGGCGTGTCACATAAAGCTTCAGGTGCATGACGGTCCATCATCACTTTGCCTGCAATCAAACGCATCTGGTGGCGTTGAGCAGCTTCAAATAAAGCATCCACTGATTCTGGATGGACGGTACAAAAAACCAACGCTGTAGTTGTGCCATTTTTTAACAGTTCTTGCACAAAGAATTCGGCAATTTTTGCGGCATAAGCAGGGTCTTGAAACTGCATTTCGGTGGGAAACGTATAGGTATTCAGCCATTCCAACAGTTGTTCACCATAAGCACCGACCATTTCGGTTTGCGGGAAATGAATATGGGTGTCAATAAAACCAGGCACAATCAACTTTTCAGGATAATGTTGGATTGCAACGCCTTCTGGCAGATGTGCGGCTGCATCTTGCCAAGGACCAAACCATTTAATTTTTCCTGCTTCACTGATCAGCACGCCATCTTCTAGATAACGGACCTGCTCTGCGATGTCCGCAGCTTGAGCAACTAAATTTTGAATATCTAAAAAACGACCGCGAACGACAGTGGTCTGCAACAATGAAGACATGGAAAACCCTACAACTTTTACTTTTTTCGGTTGATTGTACCTGAAAATAATTGGCTAGACTGTATAACGTTGACTGAGTCCTCGTTCGGCTAAAATACGATGATCCAGTTTTTTTTGCAGCAGCGGTCCAAATGACCTTGGTCAGTTTCAATTTTGAGTGCCGCAGAAGTAGAAAAGACAGATTCAGCGGACTAAATCTGTCTTTCTAAGATCAATTCATCTGGTTTAAGCCGATGGATTCTCTTGTTTTTTATTGTGACGAATCGACAGCCACGCGGTAATGCTTAATACAATCACGATAAAGCCGAGTGAAATCCAAATTGGCATGTGGAATACATCTAGCATCAACATTTTAAAACCAATGAACAACAGGATAATTCCGAGACCATACGGTAGGTAATGCATCTTCGACGCAGCACCAGAGAGCAAGAAGAACATGGCACGCAGACCTAAAATGGCCATCAGGTTTGCTGTTAACACAATAAACGGATCACTGGTGACCGCAAAAATCGCAGGAATTGAGTCTACTGCAAAAATTACATCAGATGCTTCAACCAGTACCAGCACCAAGAATAATGGGGTAAACCACAACACACCATTTTGACGAACAAAGAATTTATCGCCTTGCAGTTGTGGCGTGATACGCAAATGTTTACGCAACCATTTCAATATAGCCATATTCTCGATGTCGGGTTCATCATCTTGTCCTTTTAAGAACTTGAAGCCCGTGTAAACCAAGAACGCACCGAACAGGTAGAGAATCCAAGAGAATTCTTGGACAAACCATGCACCAATAAAAATAAAGATCGTTCGCAGTACAATTGCACCGAGTACGCCGTAAAGCAAAATTTTACGTTGTAATGCAGGTGGAATCGCAAAGGCTGCAAAAATCATGAGCCAAACAAAGACATTGTCAATCGCAAGGGATTTTTCCAGTAAATAACCCGCGATATATTCCATGGTTTTTTGGTTGGCAATTGCAACCCCCACAGTTTGTTGTAAATACAGCCAGAGACCGCCTGCAAAGAGCATGGCCACACTAACCCAAGCAATACTCCAGTAGGCAGCCGTTTTAAGGGCAACTTGTTGCCCTTGTTTTTGTTTAAATCCGAGAAAGTCGATCAACAGCATGATAATGACAATGCCGAAGAAGACCAAATACAGCCATAAATTGCCGATAGATTCCATAAAAATCCTCCACATCTGGCAATTGGCCACAAAAAAACCTTGACCTGTTGCCAGATGATATAAACATCTGTGTCAACATGATCAAGGTCTTGCCTACATTACACGGGGTAATGCTCAGATACCGACTTTTTGCAAAGTGTAATGACGATATTCTGACACGTCATCACAATAAATTGTGGCTGACGTTTGGAGGAGGCTACTCCCCTTGTTCAAATTCTGTATTGGACTGAGTCCAAATGATGAGGCAAGAATCGCATATTTTGTACAAAAGTGCAAATATAAAGCAAATATGATCAACCTAAACCTGTTGATATTTGATCTATGCGTTTAATCAATGCCGAATAACAAAGACGTAAATTTTAAGGCTTAAATGGAACTGTGTTGTCGTATTGCACTAAAATTTTTGCCAATAATGAGCCACAGAGCATTAATACGAAATAAATTAACATGCCGCTACTCCTGTGCGTGCTATCTGTTTAGCATAGGAATAAATGGGCGTGAGCTTCATCCCTTGAACTAGGGATTTCCTGTTTAAGGTGTAACTAGATTTTAAACTTTGGTCGATGCTCTTTAACAAGGGGGTATTTTTTCTATAGGGCTTATGGCATGTTAACTGTAGTTCATCTGTATAGAGGAAAACCGAGTATGCAATTCCAACACCATAATAATGCTGAAAAAGGTGAGTTTTTTCTAAATGATGCTGAGGGGCAACGTATTGCTGAAATCACTTATATCTGGCGTGATGCATCTACCATTGTGGCCGACCATACTTGGGTAGATGATAGTTTACGTGGTCAAGGCGTGGCACGTCAGTTGTTGGATGTCTTGGTCGAATACGCACGCGAAAAACAGTTAAAAATTGTGCCTGTGTGTAGTTATGTTGATGTGATGTTTAAACGTGATCAAAGCCTATTGGATGTTGCGGCTTAATATAGTCATCGTATTTTATTATACTTTAAGGATTACAACTTAATGAGAACAACATGGTTGTGTTGCCTGAACAGTGTGTTTAAGACAGTTGAATTGACGTAAATGAAGAAGCTTTTATCTTTTGTCTTATGCAGTTTGCTTTCCCCTTTAGTATTTGCCGAAGATTGTGCAAAACTTGAGGAAAAGGCAGGACAAAAAGAAGTCCAGATGATTCCCCGTTGGGGCATGAAAGTGATTGCCCCATGACGTGTCTATTTTCACTCTGCACCCAGTGATGCCTGTAAAATCAAGGATCTATTCATTATAAAAAATGATTTTATTACCGCTTATAGCACTTATGATGATGGCAAAGAACAATGGGTTTCGATCATGTATATGAGCAAGCGTTTGGGTGACACAGTACAAGGTTGGGCAAAACGAAAAGACTCTGATTAATTGGGTAATTGTATAAAAAAACCCGCCGTAGCGGGCTTTTAAATGCACAAATTTAGGCGTTTAAAGCACGAATCAATTTTTGGTGTAAACCACCAAAACCACCGTTGGACATAATCACTACGGCATCACCCTCTCCTGCTTCGTTCACCACAGTTTGAATAATATCTTCAAGGGAACGCGCCACAATCGCTTTGTTAGATGCTGCATCAATCACCGGTTGTAAGTCCCAATCCAGACCTTCAGGTTGATACCAAATCACTTCATCTGCCAGACGTGCCGAATATGCCAGTCCATCTTTATGGCTACCCATACGCATGGTGTTTGAACGTGGTTCAATGATTGCCCAAAGTTTACGTTCACCTAAACGTTTACGTGCACCTTCAAGTGTGGTGTCAATTGCAGTTGGATGATGGGCAAAGTCATCATAGACTTCAACGCCACGTACAGTCCCTAAGAGTTCCATACGACGCTTTACACCACCGAAGTGAGACAGTGCTTCACAGGCAGTTTCAATGCTCACACCCACGTGTTCAGCCGCAGCAATAGTGGCTAAGGCATTCGCTACTGAATGCTGCCCTGTCATATTCCATTTGACTTCGCCTTTGACCACGCCGTGTTGTAATACTTTAAAGTGTGAACCATCTGCTGAAAGCTGTTCTGCATACAATTCCGCTTCTGGATGTGTATCTAATGAGGTACGTACCACAGGTGTCCAACAGCCCATTTCCAATACTTCATCAATGTTGCTTTCAGTAATTGGGGCAATAATGCGACCTTCACTTGGAATGGTACGCACTAAATGATGGAATTGTTTTTGAATGGCAGCCAAATCATCAAAAATGTCGGCATGGTCAAATTCAAGGTTATTTAAAATTGCAGTTTTTGGATGGTAATGCACAAACTTAGAACGTTTGTCGAAAAATGCCGAATCGTATTCATCTGCTTCAACACAGAAGTATTTTCCGCCGCCTAAGCGAGCACTTTCAGAGAAACCTAAAGGCACACCGCCAATTAAAAAACCAGGTTCTAAGCCAGCCTGATCCAACACCCACGCCAACATGGTGGTGGTGGTGGTTTTACCATGAGTCCCTGCAACCCCAAGGACATGTTTCCCTTGCAAGACATGATCTGCAAGGAATTGTGGCCCTGAAATGTAGGGTAAACCCTGATTGAGCATATATTCAACTGCGTCAATTCCGCGTTTCATGGCATTGCCGACAATGACTAAATCGGGGTGCGGTTGTAAATGGCTACGATCATAGCCTTGCATTAAAGTAATGCCTGCATTTTCCAGTTGAGTGGACATGGGCGGATAAACGTTCAAATCTGAACCTGTCACCTTATGTCCTAAATCTCGCGCTAATAATGCCAATGAACCCATAAAGGTGCCGCAAATACCCAAAATATGCAGATGCATTGATCTTTAACTCCACTGCTTTTTGACACAGCACTTCATGATTGGTGTTGTTGTCAGAATTGATTCGATTTGACAGCAACGATATCAAGGCTCTTAGGGAAAAGATAGTTTTTCTTGTATCAATTTAGACAGTTCACTCATGACAGATTGAGCCAAGATTAAAGTCGATAAAATTCCCTAAAGAAAGCACTTTGACTTATACTTTTGAGCCTATTTTAGGTCTTAGTTGTGAATGTGGTGTAATGATGAATACCATGCTGATTCCGTTTGCATTGTTAGTAATATCCAATTGTTTTATGACATTGGCTTGGTACGGTCATCTAAAATTTTTACATGGTGCACCCTTGTGGCAAGCAATTTTATTTGGCTGGTTAATTGCCCTATTCGAATATGCCTTTATGATCCCTGCCACTCGTCTCTTGGCACAGGATGGCTGGTCTGTAGGGCAAATGAAAATTACCCAAGAAGTCATGACCTTATTGGTTTTTGTGCCATTTATGATTTATCTGTTTAAACAGCCCTTTAAATTAGACTATCTCTGGGCAGGCCTTTGCTTATTGGGTTGTGTGTATTTTGTATTTAGAAGCCAATAACGGTTTTAGTAAGAATGGGGTTGTGGTGACTGGATTTTTGAGATGAGATAAAACTTGCTGCAACCTGTTCACTACAGAACGGCCAAAACAGCACTTATATCGGCTTATTTTTTAACCAAGGGAATCATTTCCTTATTTTTATCGAAAAAAAACTAAAAATATCTCGCTCTAGCCCAGCTTAAATTTTGGAGAGATGAAAAATCAGTCTATAATATTGGGCTTCTGAACCATTTAAAGCTTGGCTCTCGTCGAGATTTATCCTCTTTCACTCTAGTCTCTGGAACATTAGCAATGAATGCGGCCGCAGCACAAGACGCTCAACCCCTCGTAGGAATTATCATGGGTTCTCAATCTGATTGGGCGACTCTCGAACACACTGCCAATATGCTTAAGCAACTTGGTGTCCCATTTGAAGCTGAAGTGGTTTCTGCACACCGTACCCCAGATCGTCTATTTGAATATGCTGAAACTGCGCGTGATCGCGGTATTCAAGTAATTATTGCAGGCGCAGGCGGCGCAGCACATTTACCAGGTATGTGCGCGGCAAAAACTGACTTACCAGTCTTGGGTGTACCTGTAAAATCTTCTATTTTAAATGGTGTTGATTCCCTACTTTCGATTGTACAAATGCCAGCGGGTATTGCTGTAGGTACTTTGGCAATTGGTCCAGCAGGTGCAACCAATGCGGCCATTATGGCGGCGCAAATTCTTGGTTTGACACGTCCAGAGATTGCCGAAAATGTCGCAAACTTCCGTGCTGCTCAAACAGAAAAAGTGGCAAGCAACAATATTCCGGGTCAAGCTTAAAACGGGACACAGGTTATGAACAAAACCATCGGTATTTTTGGTGGTGGTCAATTGGGTCGCATGATGGCACAAGCCGCTTTGCCACTGAATATTCAATGTACCTTCTATGAAGCAGATACAGACTGCCCTTCCGCAGCTTTAGGTCAGGTGATTTCAAGCCAAGCCGAACAAGGACTGCAACAGTTTATTCAAAGCGCCGACGTTTTTAGTCTGGAATTTGAAAATACGCCACTGGCTGATGTCGATCTTTTGACGCAAAGCAAAGCCCTTCACCCGCCACGTCAAGCGTTAGCGACTGCACAAAACCGTTTAATGGAAAAAGCCTTATTCGATCAATTGCAGATTCCTGTTGCGCCGTATCAAGCGGTTGATTCTCTAGCGAGTTTACAACAAGCCGTTGCGACACTGGGCTTACCACTGGTACTGAAAACAGCCACTGGCGGTTATGATGGTAAAGGTCAGTTTGTATTGCGCAGTGAAGATCAAATTGAGCAAGCGTGGGCTGAATTGGGTCCCGCAAAAAGCTTGATTGCAGAAAGTTTTGTGACGTTCTCGCGTGAAGTTTCGATTATTGCGGTACGTGGTCAGGAGGGTGAAGTAAAAACTTGGCCTTTGGCTGAAAATCATCACCATCACGGGATTTTATCGCATTCGATTGTTCCTGCGCCAAACAGCGTGGATTTACAGCCAGCGGCACAAGATTACATTACGCGTTTGTTGAATCACTTGAATTATGTCGGTGTGTTAACACTGGAATTGTTCGTGACGGAGCAAGGTCTATTTGCCAATGAGATGGCACCGCGCGTGCACAACTCAGGTCATTGGTCAATTGAAGGTGC
This sequence comes from Acinetobacter sp. AM, assembly GCF_003105055.1. NCBI lineage: Bacteria > Pseudomonadati > Pseudomonadota > Gammaproteobacteria > Moraxellales > Moraxellaceae > Acinetobacter > Acinetobacter sp. AM. The sequence continues at coordinate 32,588 of NZ_QETG01000029.1, forward strand.
GGTTTGTTCGCAATTTGAAAATCATATTCGTGCGGTTGCAGGCTTACCTTTGGGTTCAACCGAAGTGGTGCGCCCTACTGTGATGATCAATATCATTGGTCAATATCCAAAATCTGAGCAGGTTTTGGCGTTAAATGGCGCACATCTGCATTTGTATAACAAAACAGAACGTGCGGGTCGTAAGATCGGTCACATCACTTTAATGCCGAATGACAGCACTCAATTGACCACGTTATGCCGTCAATTGGCGAAAATTTTGCCTGTACCTTTAGCATTAAGCGAAGATATGACCATTTAAATCCTAAACTGTTTAGCAAAAAAGCGATCACTCTGTGGATCGCTTTTTTTATGTCTAGAACTCAGGCATGCTACGCGACCTTGCATTTAGGCAGTGCCTTTTATCGTAAATTTTAGCTTTTTGTTGTGTATTGAATGAATGAAAAATAAGCTCTAAATGGTGCATTTGGATTATTGAAGAATAAGAAAATAGAAAAATATTTTGAATTTAAAACTTGGGTTTTGTGAAAAGTTTGAATTTAAATAAAGAATAAAGCATCAACTGTGGATAAATTATTTGAATTTAAAACGGATTTTTGGTTTTCAATTTAATTTTTAGAATTTGTTTTTGAAATTAAATAGTAGATTGAGGACAAATAATATGAATTTAAAAGTCAGTTGAATGTTTAAATTCATTTTTTTAAAGTTAAAAGCATGTGCATATGAATTTAAATCGGGACTTTTGAATTCAAAACGCTGTATTGGGTCTAATAATTTGGTTGAGTTGGTTTGAATTGTGGTTTTGAATTTAAAAAATGCCATTGTGGATAACCTGTTTTAAATTCAAATCCTGAGTTTTAAATTTAAAACAGTGGTTTTGAATTTAAATTAAGCTTTGGTGTGGGTTGCGGATAACTATTTTTAAATTTAAAAGTGAAAAATGAATTTAAAATTAATAAAAATGAATTCAAATTTTACGTTTCTTATCTGTCAATTTTGTACTGGAATGTTAAGGTAAGCGCATAATTTGAATTTAAAACGAAAGTGATGATGAAACGAATTAATTATTTTATTTTTGGATCCATTTTTTGGGTCGCAACACCATCCCATGCAGAACTGATTATTAATGGTCAACCAACCTCTGCTTCGACTTATAACAATAACTTAACAAACCAAAATGGTTACGGCGCCGAGAATAATTTCCAAGGTTGTTTGTCAAATTTACGTAGTCAAGCCCTGAATGCGGGTGTTAGCGCTTCAACTTATGATCGTTATACCCAAAATTTAACGCCTGATTATAGCGTGATTGATAAGTTGAATTATCAACCTGAATTTTCGACTCCAATTTGGGACTATTTGTCGGGTTTGGTCGATAATGAACGGGTGGAAATGGGGCGACAAAAATTAGCTCAGCATCGTGAGGTACTGAATCGCGTTGCCCTGACTTATGGTGTACCAGTTGAAACGGTTGTGGCAGTCTGGGGCGTTGAGAGTAATTTTGGCAATATTTCAGGTAGTTATCCTTTATTACAGGCTCTCGGTACTTTAAGTTGTGAAGGCCGCCGCCAAAATTATTTCCGTGGTGAGTTTTTTGCCACTATGCGTATTTTACAGCGTGGTGATTTAAGAGAAGAGCAGTTAAGAGGCTCTTGGGCAGGTGCATTTGGTCATACGCAGTTTATGCCATCGACCTATGAAGAGTTAGCGGTCGATTTTGATGGTGATGGTCGCCGTGATTTGGTATCAAGCACTTCCGATGCATTGGCTTCGACCGCCAATTTCCTGACCAAGCGGGGTTGGCAAACAGGCATGCCTTGGGGCTTTGAGGTAACTACGCCCGCAAGCCTGTCTATTTCAGGAGGGCGGCGTAATAAGAAAAGTTTATCTTACTGGATGAATCAAGGAGTGACGCGTGCAGATGGTGGTGCTTTAATTCAAGGCAATTTATCTGCCAGTACGCCCGCAGGATTAATGGCACCCGCAGGTGAAAATGGACCTAAATTCCTAGTTTTTAAGAACTTTGATGCCATTTATAGTTATAACGCGGCTGAAAGTTATGCCTTAGCGATTGCGCATTTATCGGATCGTTTACAAGGCAAAGGTGAGTTTCAACAAAGTTGGCCCACCAACGATGCAGGCACGTCGCGTGCAGAGCGTCGTGAAATTCAGCAATATTTACTGAACCGTGGTTATGACATTGGTCAAGTGGATGGTTTGATTGGTGATAAAACCCGACAAGCCATTCGTGATGAGCAAATTCGTCTTGGTTTAAATCCGACTGGGCGCGCAGGACAACAGACTTTAGCTGTATTTCGCAACGAAAATGCCAAATTGATGATGAAGTAAACATTGAAAGATGACGGTGCAGGTGTACCGTCATCGCATTTCAGGTGCTTTATTCGACTTCGATTGGATCTAATTTGACCGCTTCTAAAATATCAAAAATAACGGTGGTCACATCCTGACTTAAATCTCGATTATTAAAGATTTCATGTGCAGTGATAGTGACATCTGTATCACTTGGTAAAAGTCGTTGTTCTTCTTCAATCAAGTGCTCAATTGGCAGTAATGTCTGCTTGATTTCTAAATGCAAAATATCCTGATATTCAATATTTTCATCTTCCAGTTCAATTTCTTGCTCATTGAAATAGGGCAGGATAATAGAGTGGAGATAAGGCTGAATTTCAATAATATCAAACAATTCCAGATCGCGTGTCTGTTCAAGTGTACTGATATGATCATTCACTTCAATGAGAATATGGTAGTAACTCACATTGTTCTCCGCTCAGTTTGCTGTGTGGATGGTTCTATCACAATAACATGAAATTCGATTTTGTGTTGAGCAAATCGAAGTAAAAGCCTTATAAAATTTAAGGAATTTTTTCAAAGTTATTCTCGAGAAGCCAATAACTGTAAATCCGCAGCTTTGAGTTTAAAATGCTGTAATTCTTGTTCTCCTAAAATGGGATACATCAGGGCTTGTGGGTCATTATGATGCGCCAATCCTAGCGCATGCCCTAATTCATGTGCGATGGTGAGCCTGAGATCATCATTTCCATCAAATTGGTAGATTTCAATTTTATTTCCCATAAACACGCCTTTATGGAATTCGCGTGCAGGGAAGCGTTGTTGGGCTTGTAAAATTTGTTGATTCAGTTGTGCGATACCCACGTTGTGTTGATCAACTTGTTGATTAAATGAATGATTCTGTTGTTGAAAATAAGCCGCTTCTTGTTCGAACTGGGCAATTCTGTATTGTAGTTGGATGAGTTGGTCACGTAAATTTTGTTGCTGTTGTGCAGACTGCACCTGAGCTTGTTGGCTGAGTAAATAGCGATATTCAGCTTCCAATTGTTGTTTTTGTTGTTCTAAACGATGTTGAGTTAAATCCAGTTGAGTTCTGGCGCGTTCAATATTATCTGAAGAGCGATTGTTTTGATTCTTGCCATGATCTAGTTTTTGTTGGGTTTGTTTTAAGGCATCGGCATCTTGCTGACGTTGATCATAGATTAACTCTATACTGAGTTTGGCATTTGGATCATAAACAAACAGCGTTTGTTGTGTACCTTGGTGCCAGATTTCTAGGGCTTCCTGACTCAGTTGCATGACCTGAGCTTGAGTGAGACCAAAACGCGGATCAACATTACCAATTCTAAAGCGTAACCGTTGGTCAAAAGGATGGAATACTCGATCTGACCAGGCGTTATAACGTAATTGATAGTGTGCATGGCTTTGGTAGCTGAGCCAAAGTAGAGCCAAGAAGAGTAGCGTTAAACCAAGTCGATGCATAAATCATTTTTCTTTTTCATTTGTGCTTAATGTAGCGAAAAGTAAGGGTTGTGGAAATATTTTTCAATCAAAAAAAACCGCGCCTAAGCGCGGTTTTTTTAAAGAGACAAATTATTTTTTGTCATCTTTAACTTCTGTGAACTCAGCATCTACAACGCCATCGTCCGCTTTTTGTTGACCAGCAGCATCACCTTGGAATGCATTTGGATCAAAACCTTCAGCGCCGCCAGCACCTTGCGCTTGTTCATAAGCACGTTGGGTGATTGGCATTAAGATGTTTTGTAAAGCTTCTGTTTTCGCTTTGATATCTTCAACATCATTTTCTTTCGTTGAAGCTTCAAGTTCAGAAACCGCAGTACTGATTGCAGTTTTTTCATCTTCAGTGACTTTATCACCAAGATCTTTAACTGCTTTATTCGAGCTTGAAATTAATGCATCAGCTTCGTTACGCGCTTTTGCAAGTTCTTCAAACTTACGGTCTTCTTCAGCATTCGCTTCAGCATCTTTAATCATTGCTTCGATTTCAGCATCAGACAAACCTGAGTTTGCTTTAATCTGGATCGATTGCTCTTTACCTGTGCTCTTATCTTTCGCAGATACTTTCAAGATACCATCCGCGTTGATATCGAACGATACTTCAATTTGTGGCACACCACGTGGAGCAGGTGGGATATCGCCTAATTGGAAGTTACCCAACAATTTGTTTTGTTGAGCCATTTTACGTTCACCTTGGAACACTGAAATGTCTACCGCAGGTTGGTTGTCAGCAGCAGTAGAGAACACTTGTGATTTTTTCGCAGGAATCGTGGTGTTTTTCTCAATAATCGCTGTTAACACGCCACCCATGGTTTCGATACCAAGTGTAAGCGGAGTAACGTCAAGAAGAAGTACGTCAGTTTTGTCACCAGACAATACCGCACCTTGAATCGCAGCACCAATTGCAACTGCTTCGTCAGGGTTTACGTCTTTACGTGGCTCTTTGCCAAAGAACTCTTGAACTTTCTGTTGAACCATTGGCATACGTGATTGACCACCGACCAAGATCACGTCAGAGATGTCAGAAGTCGAAAGACCAGCATCTTTAAGCGCGATACGGCAAGGCTCAATGGTACGAGCAACCAAATCAGCAACCAAACCTTCAAGTTTCGCACGTGTTACATTGATCACTAAGTGTTTAGGACCAGTCGCATCAGCCGTGATGTATGGAAGGTTAATTTCCGTTGCAGTTGATGAAGAAAGCTCGATTTTTGCTTTTTCAGCCGCTTCTTTCAAACGTTGTAACGCAAGTGGATCATTTTTCAAGTTCACACTTTGTTCTTTCTTAAATTCTTCAACCAAGAATTCAATTAACGCGTTATCAAAGTCTTCACCGCCAAGGAAAGTATCACCATTTGTTGATAACACTTCGATTTGCTGGTCGCCATCAAGGTCTGCGATTTCAATGATTGATACGTCAAAAGTACCACCACCTAAGTCGTAAACCGCAATTTTACGATCGCCTTCTTTTTTGTCCATACCGAACGCAAGTGCCGCAGCAGTTGGTTCGTTAATGATACGTTTAACGTCTAAACCAGCGATTTTACCCGCATCTTTAGTTGCTTGACGTTGCGCATCATTAAAGTAAGCAGGCACCGTAATCACGGCTTCAGTTACTGTTTCACCCAAATAGTCTTCTGCAGTTTTCTTCATCTTTTTCAAGATTTCAGCAGAGATCTGTTGTGGCGCAAGTTTCTTATCGTTTACTTCAACCCAAGCATCGCCATTGTCTGCTTTGATGATTTTGTAAGGGACAAGACCGATGTCTTTTTGTACCGCTTGGTCTTCATAACGACGACCGATCAAACGCTTAATCGCGAATAATGTGTTTTTTGGGTTAGTCACTGCCTGACGTTTAGCAGATTGACCCACCAAGATTTCACCATCTTTATACGCAATGATCGATGGAGTTGTACGAGCACCTTCAGCGTTCTCGATTACTTTAACTTTGTCGCCTTCAAGTACAGCAACGCATGAGTTTGTTGTACCTAAGTCAATACCAATGATTTTAGCCATTAGATCTGTTCCTCAAAAATTTTTGTGCAATGTTTTTGCTTGTTATCCGATATGAGAGCCGTTCAAAATTTTTCAAGTTATTTTTCTGAAAATTTTTCACAAACTCCCGTATTTATAGGGTTTATGCGCCTACCATCACCATAGCAGGGCGAAGTAAACGACCATTTAAGGTGTAACCTTTCTGTAAAACGGTACCAATTTCGTTCGCTTTGGCATTTGGATCAATCCCGACTGCTTGGTGCAAATCTGCATTGAAACCGTTTTGTGTATCTGCTTCGACCACACCAAATTTTTCAAGTGTCGTGAGTAAAGATTTCAAGGTGAGTTTTACGCCTTCAAGTACAGGAGTTTCTTCTTCACCTGCGGCTTGAATGGCACGTTCTAAATTGTCGACAGAGTCGAGTAGTTCTTTGGCGAACTTCTCTAAAACCGTATCTTTGTGTTTGTCAGATTCACGTTGAATGCGCTCAACACTTTTTTGTGCTTCATAAACGGCATTTGCTGTACGGGCTTTTTCTAATTTCAAGCTTTCTTCAAGTTTGCCGATTTGCGCTTGTAAATCTTCAACTGAAACGTCTGTTTGCTCGGTTTCAGCTTGAGTTTGCGCTGTTTGTGACTCAGCTTGCTCTTGTTGAAGGTCTTGAGCTTGTTCGTTTTGCTCAGTTGTCATTGATTTACTCCGTTTAAAAGGGTTCTTAAACATGTACAGTCCTTTGGCGTCAGTGTTCACTGGTTAATTCTGAACTGTCATGAGTTATGAAATTCATGATTATTAAAAGAGGTCGGGGCAGGAAAGCAAAATTCAAGTTGCATGCTTGATTAAATTTGCACTATTTCTGTTTTTTTAAGGCAAATTGAAGTGCTGAATTACAAATGCAATGAATTCTTGTGTTTTTTTACTTAAATGCCGCCGCGATGAATACACCACAGACAGTTGCATTTTAGGTAAGTCATAGTCTGGAAGAATGGGGCATAAGGTCCGTTGGTTCAATTCGGCTTGTACCAGTGGACAGGGGAGCATGGCAATCCCTTGTGCTTGTTTGCACATTTCTAATAATGCATAGGCATCATTGCTTTGGATCACACTATGTAAGCTATAGTTTTTTGGGGGGTGATTTGGAGCGTTCAGCGTCCAAGCTGAATGCATGCTGTGATGGGTTAGGCAGGTATGTTGTAACAGTTGTTCAGGATGTTGAATCTCAGGCGCTTGTGCCAAATAATCAGGATGTGCACATAAAACAGAGTCAATCGGCAAGAGCGGACGGGCAATTAAACCTTCAGCTACTTTAGGGCTAATCCGAAAGGCTAAATCGATCTGGGCATCAATTAAATCGAGCGTGTCCTCTGTAATCACAATATCGAATTGTACAAATGGAAGCTGCTGTCTGAATTGTTTAATACATTCTGCTAAGCCATTTTGCAGTAAAAAAAGCCCTGTAGTCAGTCGAATGGTACCAATCTGTTGTTGATCATGGGTCATTTCTAAGAGGAGCTGCTGCTGTTGCAAAATATTTTCGCAGTAATGCAGGGCTTGTTCTCCTGTCGATGTCAGGGAAATTTTACGGGTATTGCGATGAAATAATCGGGTCGAAAAATGATTTTCCAGATGTTCAAGGTAGCGCGACACCATGGCGCGTGAAACATTAAGCTGGTCTGCGGCTTTGGTCAAACTGCCTTGTTGGGCAATACAGACAAAGACTTGAATGGCTTTTAGGGTATCCATATTTATGTTTATTGTTGCGTATATTGCAACAGTTTATCTTAAGTTAAGCTGTTTATTTGTCAGAAACTGAAATTTAAAGTATTCAAAATCAAATAAGAGATGAATACCATGCAAACCAAGTTTTATGCCTTTGCCTTAACTGCTTTAGCGCTTAGCTCCACTGCCTATGCGCAAGACCTAAAAATTCACACGTATTTAGCGAAACCTGAACATTTCGGCGTGACGTCTACTCTTATTGAAGGAGATCAAGAAGTCATGTTGGTGAATGCACAATTTTCTAAATCTGAGGCATTACGAATCGCCGCAGATATTTTAGATCGCGGTAAAACCTTAACGACTATTTTTGTGAGCTATGGAGATCCAGATTTTTATTTTGGTTTAGATGTTTTTAAGCACTATTTCCCAAATGTTAAAATCATTGCTACCCCTGAAACGGTCAAACATATTCAAGATACCCAAGCATTGAAAGTTCAGTATTGGGGACCAAAAATGGGAGCCAATGCACCAAGCAAAATTATTGTTCCGCAAGCATATACAGCTCAAGTTTTAAAGCTTGAAAATGAAGAGATTGACATTAAAGGTCAAAAAGAACTGACCTATTTATGGATTCCAAGTGCTAAAGCGGTAGTCGGTGGGATTCCTGTTTCATCGGGTATTCACTTGTGGATGGCAGATACACCAAGCTCGAAAGATCGTGCAGAAGTAGTTAAGACCTTAGAATCAATCAAAGCACTTCAACCTGAAGTTGTGGTTCCTGCACATATGAAAGCTGGTGCGGCTGAAGGTCTCGCTGCTGTGAATTTCTCCATAGACTATTTAAAGCAATATGAGAAAGCGGTGAAAGCCAGCAAAAACTCAGCCGAGCTAATCGGAATCATGCAAACACAGTATCCTACTTTAGGTGAGTCAAGCAGCTTGGAGTTGGGCGCCAAAGTGGTCAAAGGCGAGATGAAGTGGCCTTAATGATCATTTGCATAAAACGATCATGATGAGCGGAGTTCAATCTTTCACAATTTGGGCAAATGTTTGGAGGATGGATCACCACAATCATGGTCATCGTAGTTTATAGATATTTTAAAAATCTGTTTTTAAAGCTTATTCAACCGCCGAATAAGCTTTTTTTTGAATGAAATTGCTGAGAATTGCTACATTGTATAGGTTAAGCACAGCAGAAATGTGATGAGTTGATGGTTCTGTAGAGACTTGGCAACAACAATAAGTAGTTTCATTTTGATATCTTTTAAGAAAATCTGCTTTCTGAGGGGTGTTGAGCTGCAACGATGTAATTTATACGATTAAAAATAATCACTTAATTCACTTTTTTGCTCTCATCGTAAAAATGATGCTTCAAAATAAGCTTAATAAAAGATTGCAGAATGCAACCAACCGATAAAAAACGCTCACCATACATGTGCGCAAAGCATTGAAAAAACATGAATGATGACTTCGCAAAACTAAAGATTGGTTTTGTATTTTTTATTTGAAAAGGAACAAGGTATGAAAAAAGTCGGACTATTTACGATTTCTATGTTAGTTATTTCAGTGCTTGCAGTGGGTTGTGCATCGAAAGACCCTGTACAAGCGACTGAAACAGCTCAAATCTCGACTGGAGCAGAAGTGGGTGCACAAGGACAAGTTGGGATTGCTGCGCAAGCAGATGGGTCTTCAAACATGAATGCTCCACAGGCTCAAATGAATGATATGCAGGGTCAACCACAATCGATTCAACAATAATGCTTATATTGTTGAGTTGAAAACGGCATATAGAGTAAAGACAGTACTTGAATGAGGTGTACTGTCTGAATCAATTGATGCTCTTATTAATTAAGGATGTGTTAAAGAACTAAACTTTTGTATTGATGATTTTGACTTGAACTTGCAGTAATAGTGTTAATGACAATATGCTTAAAGCAGATTAGTTTTGTTGCAAAAGCCTTAATTTAAGGTTGAACTTGTTCCGTAAAGTTTGACCGAAAGATAAAATAACAAGGAATAAGTCGTTTATGGGCGTATCAATACAAAAAATGATGGAACAAAATCAAGGTACAGCAGCGCGATTACTCGATAAGTTGCCTAATTTTGTACAGGAGAATATCGTCAAGGCTTTGGCCTATCCTTATCACTACCCTGAATTAGACTCTTTTCTTAAATGTCTGGTTGCCGTTCAGTATAAACAGAACAAAGCAGGCTTTATTTCTGCAGATGCACAGCACTCTCGTAAAGTCTTTGAATTACAGAGCCAACTCATTACAGGAAAATCGACCGCCATTAAACAGGTCGAAGATTTACGTTTACCTTTGCAAAGTGGAACTATTTTTGCGCGTCACTATCATCCTGCGCCAAATAAAAAACTTCCGATGCTCGTGTTCTATCATGGAGGAGGCTTTGTGGTGGGCAGTATCGATAGTTATGATGAAGTGTGTCGTTTATTGGCTGTACATGCGCATGTCCAAGTGCTCAGTATTGATTATCCTTTGGCACCAGAAGCCTCGCCTTATCAAATTGTACAAACTTGTGAAGATGCCTTGGCATGGGTGTATCAAAATCGAAAACAACTCAAAATCTTAAAAAATCGTATAGCCGTTGCAGGTGACAGTGCAGGCGGCAATTTAAGTGCGGTGGTTGCGCAACGTAGTATAGGTAAAGCCTATGCACCGCAAGTCCAGTTTCTAATTTATCCAGCATTAGACTTTAAAAGTCGTCATCCTTCCTTTTTTGCTTATAAAGATGGTCTAGTCTTAACGGGAGATGATGTTGATACTGTGACCGCACATTATGCGACGCAACATCAGGTTGCTTTGGATGATCCAATTATTTCCCCAACTTATGGTAGTTTAAAAAAATTAGCATCCGCCTTTGTTGTTACGGCAGGGCATGATGTACTGCACGATGAAGCCGAGATCTATGCGCATAAGCTACGACATCATGGTGTTTCCGTGGCTTATCATGATTATCCAAGTATGACCCATGGTTTCATTAACATGGCAGGCTTATCGCGGACTGCAAAGAAAAACTACATCGAAATGAGTAAAAAATTCCGAAAATTTTGGGATAAACACAGTTAAAGTAGGATGCAAATAAAGTGTTTTAAATATTTGAAGATCCATGTATAAATTTAAAACAATGATTTAGATATTATAAATAAAAAGTTTAAAAGTATCTGAATTTTAAGAGTTGTGTTAAATATAGCCAAATATAAAACAGCATTACAGGAACCCCCAACATGTTAAAACAGAGCCTCGCGTTATTGACTGCTGCTACATTCAGTGTGTGTACCTATGCAGCCAATACTCTGGTGGAAATGAAAACATCAATGGGAAATATTGAAATTGAGCTATTTAATGATAAAGCACCAGTTTCAGCCAAAAACTTTGAAGACTACGCAAAAGCCAATTTCTATAACGGAACTATTTTTCACCGTGTCATTCCTGGTTTCATGATTCAGGGTGGAGGAATGGATGCCAACATGGTCGAAAAGCCAACCAAGGCACCTATCAAGAACGAATCTTCAAATGGTTTAAAGAATACGCGTGGCACTCTAGCAATGGCACGCACGAACAACCCAAACTCAGCCACCAGCCAATTCTTTATTAATGTTGTTGACAATGACTTTTTAAATAAAGGATCTATGAATGCAGGTTATGCGGTCTTTGGTAAGGTGACGAAGGGAATGGATGTGGTCGATAAAATTATCAAAGTACCGACTGTTAGCTATGGTATGCACCAAGATGTACCAAAGCAACCAGTGAAAATTCTCAGTGTGAACATTAAGTAAGCAAGCGCTACTAAACCATTAAAAAAACCAGCAGAAATATTTTATTCATATTTCTGCTTTATAATTAATAGTTTACCTTATTTCTTGTGTAACAATGAGCCAAAAAAGTGCATAAAAATACAACACCTGATAAAACAGCCAGTTAAAAGTGCTTGCACTCATACCAAAACTCTATAGAATGCACCCCATGCCGACGAGATAGACGGAAACGAACAAAGCGCGAAGCGCTGAGTTGTTAAGTTTATCGAAGTCCAGCTTCTAGCACTGACGAGGTGTTAGAAAGATCATTAAGAGATTATGAAGAACAACTTGTGTGGATTTTTACTGATTGATTGATCGAAATTATTTTCATTGATTGATGGTAGAAATTACTCGAAGT
>NZ_QETG01000030.1:0-39266 GCF_003105055.1 Acinetobacter sp. AM
CAATATATTTCATGCATAAATTATGCATGAAATATCAAAAAATGTCGGTGCAGAATTACAGCAAATGATTGTTCGGTTTATGAGTTATGCAAGTTGTCTAATTTCTTAACGGATGTTCGCTTTTTTAACAGTAATGATACGGGAAGTGAAAAAATAGGCGCTGTGGATAATCGTCACTTAAGTGGGTTGTTTGGTCTCAACATGCAGGGGCATACGCTCTCGATTGGCTATATGCAGTCTTTTGGTGATACAGGTCTGCCATTCTTATCAGGTGCTGAAAGTCCAGTTGTGCTTGATTTTATGAGTTCGGATTACTCGAATAAAGATGAAAAAGTGGTTTCTTTACGTTATGACTATGATTTTAAAAATGTTCGTCTGGGTGAAACTTCACTCAATGGTCTGCGCTTTATGACGCGTTATGCCAAAGGGGATGACATTGATTTATTAACATATGGCGACCGACGTTTTAAAGAAGAATCCTTAGAGTTTGAGCTCGGTTATCGCATACCAGAAGGGCGTTTAAAAGGCTTGGGGCTTAGAACGCGTTTTTCTCATTATCGAAATGATATGCCAACCAATATGACCTTCCATTCAGCAAATGAAACGCGTATTAATGTGGATTATAGTTTTAAATTTTAATACGATTTTCTTCTAGTTTTTTAAAAGATAGCTTATTGATATTACATATGAATAAGCTATCACACACCAATTCAACTTATAAAATTAACACACATAAATCAATAGCTTAGTCAAAAATCAATTTACCAAGAACAAAACTTCATTAGGCTTTTGACATCGTCCTATAAAAACCCAAGATACCCAAAACAGGACCAAATAAAAGAATCCAAGCAGAATCTAAACCTATATGATCAAAAGCATAGGTCGTAAATGCAATGGATACGATGGTTATCGCAAAGCCAATAGAATTCTGAATAGAGAGTGCTGCACCCAGTTTTTCTGGAGGACAGGCAACCGAAGCCTGTGCAGAAAATTGTGGTGAATCTGCAATGACAGATGCACTCCATACAATTAGAACAATCAGCAATGACCACGCAGGTAAATAACGCCAAGCCAATGCAAAAATCAGACAACATAGACCAGAGAGAAATAAAGCCCCCATAGCAACGCGATCACTGCCATATATCTTTGACCAATATCCACCTAAAAGACAGCCTATAGCACCACATGCCATAATTAAAAATGTCGCCAATGGCACATTCGATAAGCCGAGGGCTTTTAAAACGCCTGAATGAGCAATAAAAAGAGGCAAAATGGTCCAAAAAGCATATAACTCCCACATGTGGCCAAAATATCCGATTGCGGAGGCTTTAAATTTTTTGATTCTAAAGACTTGGAATGCATTTCCAGTCACTATTCTTTTTTTAACGACCTGCGCAGGTTGGTCATCACCCAATATAAAAATAAGCAATGCAGCAACTAATGCCAAAATGGATGAGAAAGTAATCACATAATGCCAGTTTAAATTGGCTGATAAGCCATTCATGGCATGGGGCAATGCCGTACCCAATGTAAGCATGGCAACCAAAAGTGCTAAAACTGCTCCGGCTCGATGAGGTGCCCATTGCACCACCAACTTCATCCCAATGGGGTAGATGCCAGCCAAACATAGACCCACGCAAAAGCGGTAGATCATGCCATCGATTAAACCCTGTGCTAACCAAGCAAAACATAAATTAAACAATGCACCCAACAGTGCTGCACCCGTAAAAATAGAACTCGCTTTAAAACGATCTGCAAAACCCGTAAAGGCAATCAAGAAGGTTCCAAGAATAAAACCTGCTTGTACAGCATTGGTTAGCCAACCGATATCTGCAACTGTAATATGCCATTCTTGAATTAAATTGGCTGCTGCACTATTTGCACTAAACCATAACGATGTCCCAAAAAGCTGGGCAAATGTAATAATCAGGATTGCATGTGAAGAAAAGAAGTGATGGGCTTTACCGTGCATCTTAAAATCCATACTCGCTATCCTTAGCTTGTTCGTGTGAATAAAGTCCTTTTTAGACCAATACGATTCTGTTCTTATGTAAATAAAACTTTCATTGCCTTATTCATTTTATAGCTATTTTATTATTTTAAAATCTGATTTTCATCATAAAAAATATAAGCACTGCTATTGAAACGACTTATGATAGAGAGCGATACAGTCAAGATTTAATCGTGGAAATACAGGTGATTAAATCCAAGAATGATTAGAAAAAAAATAGAAGAAACTGGACTTTTAGCATTAGAACAATTTCTTCTAGATGTCTTAACCCGCACAACCACAATCGATACTCGTTCCAGCACGAGCATTATCACCCATCGTTTGGTAGCCATCTCGTTTCCACCAGTCCAAACCACCAATTAGTTCTTTAACCTGAAAGCCTAGAGTCGACATTTTGAGCGCCGTTTTGGTCGAGGCATTACAGCCAATACCATCACAATAAGTGACATACAACACAGTTTGATCCAAATGAGCTAATGTCTCCTGCGTAATACTTCGATGCGGAATATTAATTGCATTTGGAATGTGCTCATGTTGATAGGCTATAGCGCTGCGTCCATCAACTACAATAATCTTTTGTCCCTGACTTAATGCTTCAAATAAATCCCAAGAGTCCATTTCATAATTTAACTTGGCTTGATAAAACTCTAATTGCGATACTGTCATACTTATATTTCCTTGTAACTCATAAGATTATCTCGCTTACATCCTAACATTACTTTTCATTTTCTAAAGTATTTTAAATACCGTCTTCTCCATTCCCCCCAACAGGTTGTTTTAATGGTAAGAAAGCTTCAATTAAAACACTATTTCATTGTTTAAAATACTTAATAAACAACTTATAAAAGTAGATAAATTTTAGTTTGTAAGAAATAAATAAAACCTAAATTTTATCTATATTTAGAGTTCTTCAGCATTTTGATTACGAGAATACCCAAATTAAGTTTTATTAAGATTAGGTTTTAAAAGTCGAGAGCAAGATACTCGTTTCGCTATTATAAATACCAGAAATGCATCGAATTCTTTCTAAGACTTTATCAAAAGTCTCTAGCGAATCCGCTTGAATTTCAACCAAAATATCCCATTTCCCATTGGTTTTATGTAAGCGTTCAACGGCTGAATCTAAACGTAATTCACTAATGACCGATCTGGCTTTAGTACCTTCTACCATGATGCTCATCCAAGCACGAATAATATTTTTCTCTACATCTGGACGGTATCGCACAGTATATCCTGTAATGATGCCAGAGGACTCCATATAGTCAATTCTGCTCTTGATGGTTGGACGAGATACCCCCGTTTTTTCCGCCAAATCTGTGACAGACATTCGAGCATTTTCTTTTAGCAAACCGAGAATTATTTGGTCTATTTCGCTCATTTTGCATCCTGCAATTGTCAATTTGGAAAAAAATAATTCATTTTAGAAAAAACTACAAATTTTTTAAGTCATTTTGATCCTTAATAATAGAAAAATGCGCTAAGCCTGCTGATGATTCGGTTTTATTTCAGACTTAAATTTAGTTAGAGATCCAAAGTCTCGCTAAAGGGTTTTAAGCGCAGATGGAAGCTTAGGTCGTTAAGGAAAAAAGATGACTAACACAGAAAATTATACTGGCAACGCGATTGTAGGTTCTTTTCCTCAATCCAGAATTTCACGCGGTCTAAAACCGTCTTCGTCATTTTTTATTTTCTATAACGCTTATAGCTACACGGAATTAGGGCACATCGCACAGCCGCATGAATGAATATCCAGACCGATTTCAGTAAGCCACTAAAGATAAAACGAATTTAAAACCTATTGGAGAGAATAGCAAAATGAATAACTTAGCAGTGACGCGTAAAAACTTTAATGATTGGATGGTTCCAGTTTTTGCCCCAGCAAATTTTATCTTAGTGCGTGGTCAAGGTTCTCATGTTTGGGATCAAGATGATAAGCAATATATTGATTTTGCAGGTGGTATTGCAGTAAATGCATTAGGTCATGCACATCCAGTTGCAGTTCAGGCCTTAACGGAACAGGCGACTCAACTTTGGCATATTGGCAATGGTTATACCAATGAACCTGTTCTTCGTTTAGCAAAGCAGCTCGTTAAAAACACATTTGCAGACAAAGTTTTTTTCTGTAATTCAGGTGCAGAAGCAAACGAAGCTGCTTTAAAACTTGCACGCAAAGTCGGTTTGCTCAGTGGTCATGCAAATAAAAATCAAATTGTTGCGTTTAAGAATGCATTTCACGGCCGTACTTTATTCACTGTGACCGCAGGTGGTCAGCCAAAGTATTCTCAAGATTTCGCACCGCTACCAGAAGGTATTCAACATACTGCATTTAATGATTTAGAGCAGGCAAAAGCCGTGATCAATGAAAATACTTGTGCCGTTATTGTTGAACCTATTCAAGGTGAAGGCGGCGTACTTCCTGCTGATCTTGAGTTTTTAAAAGGCTTGCGCCAACTCTGTGATGAACATGGCGCCGTCCTGATTTTTGATGAAGTCCAAACAGGTGTTGGGCGTACTGGCTCACTGTATGCCTATATGAATACAGGTGTTACTCCTGACATTCTAACCACTGCCAAAGCTTTAGGGGGTGGCTTCCCAATCGGCGCGATGATTACCACAAATCAATACGCCAATATGTATGCAGTGGGTGATCATGGCACAACTTATGGCGGCAACCCATTGGCTTGTGCAGTGGCAAATGCGGTATTCGAATTTATCAACACGCCAGAAGTTTTAGAGGGTGTTCAGCAACGATTTGATTATTTTGTCACTGGTCTAAATAAGATCAATACGAAATTCAATGTTTTTGAGCAAATTCGTGGACAAGGTTTACTCATCGGATGCGTCTTGAAAGCAGAACATGCTGGTCAAGCGAAAAATATTGTCAATTTGGCAGGTGAGCAAGGCTTACTGGCACTGGTTGCAGGTCCAAATGTTGTTCGTTTTACACCTTCACTCATTATTCCATTTGAAGATATCGATGAAGGGTTAAGCCGTTTTGAGCAAACTCTTGAAAAATTTTCACACGAATTGAAGGAGTGTGCATAAATGATGATTATTCGTTATATCCGAGAAGATGATATCAATGACATCTATCAGCTTGCTGAAAAAGCAGGTTATGGGCTTACTTCATTACAGCCCAACTTGGAAATTTTGGCAGCAAAACTGAAACGCGCTTGCGATACCGTGCGCGGCAAACTGAGCAAAGCAGATCAAGGCTATTTCTTTGTTTTAGAAGATACCAGCATTAACAAAGTGGTTGGACTCTGTGGGATTGAAGTTGCTTTGGGCTTAAGTGAACCTTGGTACAACTTCCATGTGGGCACTCAAGTACATTCTTCAAAAACACTCAATGTGTATAAGGCGCATCAAACTTTGTTTTTAAGCAATGACCATACTACGTGTAGTGAATTATGTACATTGTTCCTCGATCCTGATTATCGTAAAGAAATGAACGGGAAATTTCTTTCAAAAATCCGCTTCTTGTTTATTGCAGCATTCAGAAATATTTTTGAAAAACGCATTGTTGCAGAAATGCGCGGATATTCGGACGAAGTCGGCAACTCTCCGTTCTGGGATGCAGTCGGACATAAGTTTTTCGATATGGAATTTAGGAAAGCGGATTATCTTAGCGGTACAGGGCAGAAGTCTTTTATTGCAGAACTGATGCCACGCTATCCGTTATATGTCGATATGTTGCCTGCAGCAGCCCAAGAAGTGATTGGCAAAGTCCATCCCAATACCTTACCTGCTTATAAATTATTGTTAGGTGAAGGTTTACGTTTCCAAGGTTATGTCGATATTTTCGATGGTGGCGCGACTTTAGAAGCCGATGTAGAGAACTTACGTTCAATTAAAGAAAGTACTGTTCTTCCAATTGAAATTGTTGAAACAGTAACCTTGAATGAAGCTGAACCCTACTTAATTTCAAATGACCATTATCAAGACTACCGTGGCCTTTTGATTCAGCATGATCCTGAGCAAAAAAACATACAGTTAACGCAAGCGCAGGCTGAGCAACTCAAAGTAGCTCAAGGTGATGTGGTTCGTGTGTTGTCCTTAAATCCAAAGGAACACAAAGCATGATTCAGGGCAAACAATTTATACAAGGACAATGGCTGAATGGGCATGGTGCAGAATGGATTAAAACAAATCCTGTCAGCAACCAAGCACTCTGGACTGCTCAAGCAGCCAACCAAGAGGATGTCGAAAAAGCCACACTTGCCGCACGTCAAGCCTTTCCTACATGGGCGAAATGCGCATTAGAACAACGTATCGAGATCATTGAACGTTTTGCAGCATTATTGGAGCAGAATAAAACTCGTCTGGCAGAAGTCATTAGTCAGGAAACCAGCAAACCGCTTTGGGAAACACTGACGGAAGTTCAGTCCATGATTGCTAAAGTGGCAATTTCTGTACGTGCTTACCATGAGAGAACAGGTTCTAGTGAAACTGTCATGGCAGATGGCGTTGCATCATTACGCCATCGTCCGCATGGAGTATTGGCTGTATTTGGACCTTACAATTTTCCAGGTCATTTGCCCAATGGGCATATTGTTCCCGCCTTAATTGCAGGAAATACCCTCGTATTTAAGCCCAGTGAATTAACCCCATGGACTGCTGAAGAAACAGTAAAACTTTGGCAGCAAGCAGGTTTGCCTAATGGTGTTTTAAATCTGGTACAAGGGGGGCGCCAGACAGGTGAAGCACTGGCAGTTTCAGCACAAATTGATGGTTTACTTTTTACAGGTAGCGCCAATACAGGTTATCACTTGCACAAGCAAATGGCTGGCAGTCCAGAGAAAATTCTTGCTTTAGAAATGGGGGGTAATAATGCACTCATTATTGATGAAGCTGTTGATGTAGATGCCGTGGTTCATTTGGTGATTCAGTCTGCTTTTGTTTCAGCAGGGCAACGCTGTACGTGTGCTCGCCGAATTTTGGTGAAAGAAGGTGCCAATGGTGATGCCTTTGTTCAGCGCTTTGTTGAGACTGCACAAAAATTAGTAGTGGGTCACTGGAATCAACAACCACAGCCATTTATGGGAGGGGTAATTTCATCTCAAGCTGCCGATTTAATGCTGAAAGCACAACAACAATTATTAGCTCTAGGGGCGACTGTGCTGTTAGAAATGACACGTCCTGATGCTGAAAGTTCACTACTTACGGCTGGGATTCTTGAGGTTACAAAAGTTGAAGTCCCTGATGAAGAATACTTCGGCCCTTTAACCACTATCTGTCGTTATAAAGACTTTGATGAAGCCTTAAGTCTTGCAAACAAGACCCGTTTTGGGCTGTCTGTGGGTTTGGTTTCACCAAATCGGAACTTGTTCGATCGCTTAATTATTGAAGCGCGTGCAGGAATCGTGAACTGGAATAAACCATTAACGGGTGCATCTAGTGCTGCACCTTTTGGAGGTGTAGGGGCTTCTGGGAATCATCGTGCAAGTGCTTTCTATGCAGCCGATTATTGTGCGTGGCCTATGGCTTCATTAGAAAGTGACACAGTTATTTTACCTGAGAAGCTTTCACCTGGTATTTGCTTATAAATATCAGGGTTTATAAATACTTAGGATATTCATAATAGAATTGGTAGTTTTTTATTTTAAACTATCAATTCTTAAAATAAAGAGCACTAGACTAATGGATAATTGCAACTATTCACTCGAATATTTTTTAGCTAAATGTACATTTTTAATTAAACAAGTGCTTTTAAATTAAGCAGAAATAAAGAGCAATTAAACAAAAAAGTCTAAAGTGTGCTGTATGATCCACCAGAAATTTTATTCAGTTAAATATGCTACTAAACCATATTTAACCTGATTATTAATTAGTCATTTATTTGAATTTTTATTGGAGTGATTATTGGGTTTTAGATAAATCATATTTAAGTCATCCATTTAATTAAAAGCGATCAAGCAAGACTTAAGAAAGCAGAATAAATGGATTTTTACGCTCAATTATTTAAATTAATTTTATGTTGAATTTAAATAAATAAGATTATTCATTATGTGGGTTAAGTCGTTATTAAAGGATTTGTAACGGTTGTTATAAATTGGAGTAAACATTACATGAGTAAGAACAAGGGAAAGCAATTTCTAGAAGGAGACCTTCTTGGAAGTCAGCACATGACTGAACAAGATGAAGAAAAATTGCAACGCTCATTGACAAATCGTCATATCCAGATGATTGCCATTGGTGGTGCAATTGGTACTGGATTATTTATGGGTTCTGGTAAAACACTGAGTATTTCAGGAACTTCGATTATTCTGACCTATTTAATTATTGGATTTTTCTTTTTCTTTGTTATGCGTGCAATGGGAGAACTATTGCTTGCAAATACAAATTTTAAAACCTTCGCCGATTTTGCGACCGCATATTTAGGCCCATGGGCAGGTTTTTTTCTAGGTTGGTCTTATTGGTGTAACTGGATTATTACCGCTATTGCCGATGTTATTGTAATAGGGGGGTATATGCAATTCTGGTATCCCGATATGCCCGTATGGATACCTGCCTTTGCTTCACTCGCCATTTTGACCATATTAAACTTTGTTGCAGTAAGAATGTTTGGTGAATTAGAGTTCTGGTTCTCCCTAATTAAAATTGTTGCGATTATCTTATTTATTGTCGCGGGGCTGTATTTAATTAGTACCCACTATGTTTCTCCAAATGGTGTGACAGCATCTTTCTCACATTTATTTGAAAGTGGCTCCATGTTCCCATACGGTTTAACTGGTTTCTTGGCTGGCTTCCAAATTGCTATTTTTGCTTTTGTCGGTATTGAATTGGTCGGAACCACTGCTGCTGAAACCAAGGATCCACACAAATCACTCCCTAAAGCCATCAACTCTATTCCATTAAGAATTTTGTTGTTTTATGTAGGCTCATTGGTTTGTATTATTGCTGTGACGTCTTGGGCACAAGTTTCACCAGAAAAAAGCCCATATGTAGAAATGTTTACCCATGTTGGTTTACCCATTGCAGCAGGCCTAATTAACTTTGTTGTTGCAACATCAGCTCTTTCTTCTGCAAATAGTGGTATTTTTGCGACCAGCCGTATGTTATACGGTTTATCTTTAGAAAATGATGCGCCTAAAAGCTTTAGCAAGTTGTCAAAACGTAAAGTTCCGATTCGTGGTTTAGTTTTCTCTATGGTGTGCGTAACACTTGGAACATCAATTCTATTTATTGTGCCAAATGTCATGACTGCATTTACGATTATTTCTGCATTAACGTCAATTTTATGTATTTTTACATTTATGTTGATTGTACTTTCTTATATTGCATATCGTAAAAAAGACCCTGAATTACACCTCAAATCAAATTATAAGATGCCTGGTGGACTCTTCATGGCATGGTTTACTATGTTGTTCTTGGTTTTCACGATTGTCATTTTAGCTTTAGATCATGATACTTTAATTGCACTTGCACTTTCTCCAATTTGGTTTGTGGGTCTCTTTATTGGTTACCGCTATAAAAAGAAAAAAATCTTAAAGCTTAATCTATTAGATCAAGGCAAGGTAGATTACGTTTAAAACGTTTCTCTAAAATTGATTTGAATAAATAGCTAGAACGAGATGCTCTAGCTATTTTTTTAATGAATAAACTCTAAACTTTAAATAAGATACTGATATGAATAAAGTCACCTAAAAATAAGGATAAAATTCAATAAGATTTGTTTTATTTAAAATTATTTCAGCTCTTCTTTTTCTGAAAAAAAAGGCTTAGAGTATCTCTATAACAATAATCTTCTCAAGGATCGCGGGGAGTCAGAAAATGAACAATATCCAGAAAATAATTTATGCTTTATGTTTCATTGGCCCATTTTTTTCTATAGCTCAAGCAGAAACCTTATCTGAACATTCTGATTTGGCAAGTATTACGGCTAGCTCTGGAGAAAGGGAATCGAATCCATTAGATCAGTATGCAATAGACACCACAACATTTTCTAATGCAGCGTTATCTATCGCGTCCTTTTCTGCCTTGGCTCAGTATGAACGTGCCAGCAATAAAAAAAATGAAAGCATGCAAATGCCCCCCGAAATAAAAAATTTAGAAGAAACAAAAGCAAATGCAGCAAACTCTGTCTTTCGCCGATACAACTATCTATTGACCAGTCGCTCAGCAGATTATAGCTCGAAGACCAATTATTGGTGGAATGCCAGTAATTATAGTTGTATTGCAACAGTTACATACAATGGACGAATTAATGCTGTGAATAGAGTCAATTCTTCTGATTGTCAGTGACATTTTCAGTCTTGATAGAGCAGGATGAGTAAGATTTAAATTATTTTTGCTGAGTGGCGATTGGCAAAATATTACAAACTTTAAAAAAATATATTTTTTAGATACAAAAAAAGGGCTAGAAAATAACAAAAAACATCACAAAAAAGGCTTCTTAGAAAAAGGCCGAGTGATTGAAAGTATGAAAATTAAAAAAATTAAAGGCAGATTCATCTAATTTTTGCTGAATCTGCCTTTGATGTTTTAGATCAATAGTTTTAGATCAATAACGTTAATTTAACGCTTAGTAGTTCCAGAACATGTTTTGAATTTCTTTTGCATCATTGGTTTTGGTTAATGCTAAAGCCATTAAAAGACGTGCTTTTTGTGGATTCAAATCATGTGCTGCAATCCAACCATATTTATCATCAGGTTGTTCGGCATTACGAAGTACAAACCCTTGCGCAACACGTGATGAACGTACAATTTGAAGACCTTGTTCATCATGTAATTTTCTTACCTCAGGAACTAGATAATTCGCCATTGAACCATTACCCGTACCTGCATGAATAATCGCTTTTACGCCAGCTTTAGCAAAAGCTTGGTATGCATCAGGCATCATATTGTCCGAACCATACACAATCTGCACACCTGGTAATGCATCGCCCTGAATTTTTTCGATATTAAATTCAGAATTATTGGTATGTTTTTTTACAGAACTTCTGAACCAGTAAGGTTTACCTTCAACCAAAGTTCCCAAAGCTCCCCATTGGCTTACAAAGGCATGGGTATGAATGTTGATTCCTTTTGTAACATCACGTGCAGCAAAAATCGAGTCATTCATTAGCACCATTACGCCTTTGTTTTTTGCTTCATTAGATGAAGCAAGCGCAACTGCACTATACAGATTTAAAGGACCATCTGCCGATAGAGCAGTGGATGGACGCATAGAACCTACCAATACGATTGGCTTGTCTGTATGAACAACTAAATTAAGAAAGAATGCTGTTTCTTCCATGGTATCAGTACCATGAGTAATCACTACGCCATTCACTGAAGGTTTCTTGACCAGATCATTCACTTGACGGGCTAAAGACAACAATTCCTTGTCTGTAATACTTTCAGATGCAACTTGAAGTGCCTGAATACCTGTAATATTCGCCAAATCGTTTACTTGAGGAACTGCTTTAATTAGCGCATCAACAGGTACTTTTGCAGCACTATAAGTTGCGCTGTTCGTTGAACTTGCACCCGCGCCTGCAATAGTGCCACCAGTAGCAACAATAACAACATTGTTTTTTGCATAAAGCGACATAGATGATGCAAGGAGGGTAAGTGCCAAGCCGCACGATTGGAGAGTTTTACTTATCATTAACCAAATCCTAGTTCTGTCAATTCCACTAATTGTAATGTTTGATTTCAACAAACACATTTCATATTTAAGTTTCTTTAATTCAAACAGTCATTGGCATTTTGTATAAATACTTAACAATCACTATGCATTTTTTGCATGGATAAATACTTTTTTGCATTGTTAATTTGAATTGATATTGTTTAGATTCTGCCAAGCACCCCTAAGTCAAATGGATATTTGGCATAGTAGGAAGAAAATCATAACATCCTATAAAACAATAGGATGTTTTTATCGATTTTAGGGTATTAAAAGGAAATTTTATATGAATCAGAAGAAACTATTAAAGTTTATTCTAGTTGCCATGGTATCAGGAATATTAATTGGTTGGCTTTTTCATAGCAATTTGAGCATTACTCAGGCTGAAAACATCGCTTCATATTTTAAGATTCTTACAGATGTATTCTTAAGATTAATTAAAATGATTATTGCACCATTGGTATTTGCGACGATCGTCTCTGGTCTCATCTCAATGGGTAAATCATCATCTTTAGGTTCAATTACACTTAAAGCAATGAGTTGGTTCATTGGCGCTTCACTTATTTCTCTACTTTTGGGTATGGGTCTAGCCAATTTATTTCAACCTGGCGCAGGTATGAATCTCCCAATACCGACTGCACCAGTTGATGTAGGTGTAACAGCAACGAATCTAAGCTTACAAACCTTCATTACGCACATTTTCCCAAAAAGCTTCGCTGAAGCCATGGCGAATAATGAAATTCTACAGATTCTGGTATTCTCCATTTTCTTTGGTTCTGCATTAGCATACGTCCATCATCAGCAAGATGAAGGTACGGTAATTGCAAAAATTATTGATGAATTATGCCGTGTCATGTTCCGTATTACAGACTATGTCATGACATTTTCACCAATTGCTGTGTTCGCAGCAATTGCATCGGCCATTACCTTAAAAGGCCCGCAAATTATTCTCGACTATAGTGTTTTTATTGGCGAGTTCTATGCAAGTTTATTGATTCTTTGGGTAATCATTATTGGTGTTGGCTATATTTTTCTTAAAAAGGATGTTTTCCGTTTACTTAAAACAGTACGTGAACCAACCCTTTTAGGTTTTGCCACTGCAAGTAGTGAATCAGCTTATCCAAAGCTTATGGTTGCTTTAGAAAAATTTGGTGTACCTAAGCGTATTATCAGTTTTGTACTGCCATTAGGTTATTCATTTAATTTAGATGGCTCAATGATTTATATGTCTTTTGCGGTGTTATTCATTGCACAAGCCTATAACATTGAATTAAGTCTATCTCAGCAAATCTTAATGCTTTTAACCTTGATGATTACCAGTAAAGGAATTGCAGGTGTATCTCGTGCTTCATTGGTGGTTATTGCGGCAACATTGTCGATGTTTAAACTACCAGAAGCAGGTATTTTGCTTATTCTAGCAGTTGACCATTTCCTAGATATGGGACGTACCGCAACCAACATTATTGGTAACAGTGTTGCAACTGCTGTAATTGCTAAAACTGAAGGCAATAAAGTTGAAGAGCACGAAAGCGTTTTGGCGCAACCGCTCATTCCAAATGATCAAAATGCATCATCCTAAGCAATCAAAATCATTGTATTACTGAAAAGACATCGCTTAGGCGATGTCTTTTTTTATAATAAAAAACAATAATTTACAATAAGGTTCAAGGGTTGGTGCTAAACGTTTTCACTTTTTCTTATTATAGAATAAGATAAGCAGCACAAGAATGATCGCCATGATGAATGTAATAATAATTGTTTCCATAGCTTGACCTATTTGGTATAGATTCACTCTAATTTTAACATAGACTTAAAGACTCAGACCACTTTTTCCTTGAGAGTTAAGTTTTAAGTTACACCCATGTTTATTTGCCTTTACACTCAATGCTTTCATCAGATTGATCTCTGTTTAGAGTCAATTCCAATAAACAGTAAGAACATTGAATAGGTTTTTATATAATAAATTTGCTAGAGAAATAAAAACTCGTTGATTACATAATATGTGGGATAAGTTAGCCCTGAAGTGTGTTGTAAGTTACTCTGCATATTTTACCCTATACTGCCCGAATCACGAATAGCCATTGATTTAAGACACGAGAGAATAGAACCCTCTGTTGAGTGACCATACAAAGTGCATAAGACTGCTCCTTATGTTTGGTAGTCTCTAATTCTTTTGTGTAATTGATGATCACTTTCTTCAATTTTTATCAATTAATTCGGAATTTATAGAGTAAAACTTATGTTACATAAGAATTTTTTCTGTTTAACTCAGCATTGCCGAAAGTCGCTTAATTACATATGTGTTCTCATTCCTATGATTACACAGCTTTTTTGCAGTATTAAAACTTAAGAATAGTCATCTATTCAAAAGCACGCTGTGCTAGCAATGAGCTTAGGCAAGGTTCACATTCAATATAGACTTCTTTTATGGCTGTAAAATTGTTAAATTAATAAAGTAGGCTTAATCACAAAATGATCAAAAATAGAGAGCTGTATCAATAAAATTAACTGTGAATCACTACAGGTGATGAAGACAAAAACTGAGGATGTTGTTCAAAACAACGCCTCTAAATTTATTCCGTGACTTAGGATATTCCTTATGTCAAATTTTATCATTATTGCTAAGCAATCGGGCAGAGAAGTGTATTATGGCACTCGCGAATGTAAGCAAACCATACTAGGTTCGCTTCCAGAGTGGTTGACTAGCTTAAATGATGGTAATTGTCATTATACGGAAAAAAGAGCAAAGGAATTGGCGCTACTTTTGCAATCCCATTATCAGAATTCTGATCAAATCACGGATATTTCTGTTCAAGAAATATAAAGCATTCTATCGATTATTTTTCAAGATACAGCAATAAGCTAAAAACCAATGTTTTGAATGATATACATATCCTATCTGTTATATTGATTTCAGCGTGAACTGTACCTATTGTTAAATTTTATAGGTAGTAAAATAACCACAAAGTTAGCGCAGCTCTAGGTATTCACAATGAATTTTTTACTTAAAAAAAATAAGGCATGGTTTGTATTCTTTATCATTACCTTATATTCATTTCTCGGGTTCTTCATCGGCTTCATTATCTGGGAATATTTTTTAAACTAAGCTCTCCTTGTCGCAATATAAAGCCCGCTTATAAATAGATAAACACTTTACATATTTATATTGCTCGGAACGAATCGGATAAATCTTTATATATTTGCTGACAAAAATGAGCTATCGCTCTGAAATCTGGGCGATAAAAATATCTAATTTTTTGATCATTTCATCGTTCATTTCGAAAGAACAGTTGATACGAATATGGTTTTGCTTTTTATTTTTTCGATAAAAAAGAATACTGGGTGCCACACCAATATCATTCAAAATCAGTTTTTCATAAATGCGACTGCTATCGATATGTTCTGGTAGGGTAATCCATAGAAAATAGCCTGATGGATAATAACTGACCTGACAGTCTTCGGGCAAAGCCTTTATTAGATATTGATAATATTGGTTTTTTAACCGTTTCAGTGTATTTCTCAAGCTTTTTAAATGTTTTTCGTAATGGCGATGCGTCAGATAATCTGCCAGTGCATTTTGAATAAAGGAGTTCACCGAAATGGTGCTCATTAATTGCAGATGCTGTATATGTTCAGAAAATTTTCCTGCATAGACCCAACCTACACGAAAGCCCGCACCCAGCGTTTTAGAAAAAGAAGAGCAGTGTAGTACCAAATTTTGCTGATCATAATATTTCATTGAAAGTGGCTTTTTTTGATCGTAATAAAGCTCCTCGTAAACATCATCTTCAATTAAATAAATTTCATGCTCATGTAAGAGTTTTGCCAGTTCAAATTTTATGTCTTCATTCACCGTAAATCCAATTGGATTGTGGCTATTCAGCATAAGCAAACAAACTTTAATGGGGTAGGTTGTGATTGCTTTTTTAAAGGCTTCCAAATCTAAGCCATGTTCGGGATGCTCTGGAATAGTAATGACTTTTAAACCCAAATTTTCAGCAGCTTGCCATGCACCATAGAAAATAGTTTCTTGTAGAAGAATATAATCGCCTGCTTGAGTCATGGCTTTCAGTGATAGATTTAAAGCATCTAACCCGCCAGAAGTAATGACGATGTCTGAAGGATCGGTTGGAATGCCTTGCATGCAATAACGTTGGGCAATCTGTTTTCTTAATTCATAATTACCAGGAGGCAAACTCGGCGTTTGTTCATAGCTAATACGATGCTTCGCCTGTTGCGCTAAGGTTTGCATCAGCTTAGGGGAGTAAAGTAATTGACTATTCGGAAATGCGCTCCCCAAAGGCACAATTTTTTCCGATTGAATTGATTTTAAATATCTAAAAACCAAAGAGTTGATTTCTATTTTTTCATTCAAAACAACTTTTTTGGCCAAGGCAACCTGTAACGGATTTTCAGCCACAAAATAGCCTAATTTCTCTTTTGAATAGATAAGTCCTTGTGCTTCGAGTTCTTGATATGCATTCATGACAGTAATCAGGCTAAATCCTGATGCTTCGGCTTGTTGGCGTAAAGAAGGAAGCTTTTCGTGTGGCTTCCAAGTCCCCGTTTCAATCAGATGTTTTAGACTTAGTGCAAGTTGTTCTGATTTATACATAAGGTGTCATGCTCATATAAGAAATGGATAGCTGTATTCACACAGCTACCCAAAGTTTAAAGTAGGAGGTTTATGATTAATATGCAAAGCTTAATAAAAGTCTAAAGAATCCAGCAATTAAGCCAAGTGATAAGAAACCTAAACACCATAATAAAATAAACCATGCTGTTGGACTTAATCGATTTTGCAATTTTTGCATTGTCGTTATCTCCATTAATGATAGCCTTCATCACCTATACGCACTTTGTCACGAAATACCCAATAGGACAAAAAGGTGTAGATCAAAATAATTGGAATTAGAATGATGGCGCCCACCAATGCAAATTTCATACTGGATTCAGGTGCCGCTGCTTGCCAGATGGATACAGAAGGAGGAATGATATTTGGCCACAAACTAATCACAAAGCCTGTAAATGCGAGGAAGACTAAACCTAGTGTAAAAACAAACGGTTGAACGTCTTTTTGCTGTGCACAAGCTTTAAGAATTAATCCAGATAAAATCAGAACCAAAACAGGCACAGGGCTAAAATAATAAAGATTCGGCAGGCTAAACCAACGCTGCGCAATTTCTGGATGGCTCAATGGTGTATACAAACTGACCGCGCCAAATACAACCAATAAAACCATGATCAGCTTGGGCATCAAGCCATACATTTTGTGTTGTAAATCTGCCTCGGTTTTCATAATCAGCCATGCACAACCTAAGGCTGCATACATAATTACAACGCCAAACCCGACAAATATCGAAAATGGCGTTAACCAATCGAGTGCACCACCACTATAAATGCCATTCTGAGTTTCAATCCCTTGAATATAAGCACCTAAAATGACACCTTGGAAGAAACTTGAGAAAAAAGAACCCCCTATAAACGCTAAATCCCACAAGTGTTTGGTGCGATGTGCTTTAAAACGGAACTCAAAAGCCACGCCTCTAAAAATCAATGCCACGACCATCAGAATGATTGGCATATACAGTGCAGATAGAACCGTTGAATAAACCAAAGGAAAGGCGGCAAATAATCCTGCTCCGCCTAAAACCATCCAAGTTTCATTGCCATCCCATACAGGTGCAACCGTATTCATCATTACATCGCGTTCTGGTTGCCCTTGAATAAATGGGAAAAGAATACCTATGCCAAGGTCAAAACCATCCATGACCACATAAATTAATACACCCAACCCAATAATACCGACCCAAACTAAAGCCAAATCAATCATGGTGCTTCTCCTTGTGATCAAGGTTATTATCGTTTGGTCGGCCTTCGGTCGTATCGATAGCTTCATCAACCGCACTTAAAGGTCGCATTGGTGTTTTAAAATGCCCCACACCTGTGGGATGCGTATCTATCCTGTCTATAGCGGTTGGACCAGCTTTGATCAAACGCAACATGTAGTAAATGCCTGCACCAAATACAACGGTATAGACCAGTACAAAAATAATTAAACTGATACCCACTTGATTAGCGGTGACCGTCATGGACAAGCCATCTTTGGTACGCAAAACGCCGTAGACGACCCAAGGCTGACGACCAACTTCTGTTGTGACCCAACCTGCAAGTAAGGCGATGTAACCCGTTGGTCCCATAATCGTGGCGAACTTATGAAACCAACTGCTTTCATATAGGTTGCCTGTTTTACGCAACCATAATGCGGTGAGTGACATTAACACCATCAGCATGCCGAGCCCCACCATCACGCGGAAACTCCAGAACACCACGGGAACAGGTGGGCGATCTTCAGGGGCAAAATCTTTTAAGCCTGTGACTTTGCCATCTACAGAATGGGTGAGAATTAAACTACCTAAATTAGGCACACCAATCTCCATCATATTCCGTTCATTTTCCATATCAGGTAAGGCAAATAACAGTAAAGGCATTCCATGATCATGATTGGTTTCCCAATGACCTTCTATCGCAGCCAATTTGCTGGGTTGATGCTCTAAGGTATTCAAACCATGTTGATCCCCAATCGCTACTTGCAGACAGGAAGTTGCAAGCACCATCCATAGACCCATCGAAAAGGATTTTTTTACCAATTCATCACGGCGCCCTTTGAGTAAATGCCATGCAGCAGTGCCCACCACCAATAATGAGGACACAAGGAATGCTGCCGTTGCCATATGTGCAAAGCGATATGGGAAAGAGGGATTAAATACAATAGCCCACCAGTCAGTAGGCACAATAATGCCATTTTCTATGGCAAAGCCTTGTGGTGTCTGCATCCAACTATTGGATGACAAAATCCAAAACATGGAAATACAGGTTCCAATAGCGACCATAAGGGTTGCAAAAAAATGGGCTTTGGGATGCACACGTCCCCAGCCGAACAACATGATACCTAAGAAGCCCGCTTCAAGGAAAAAAGCACTGAGGACTTCATAAGTGAGCAAAGGCCCTGTGATGGAACCCGAAATTCGTGAAAATTCACTCCAGTTGGTACCAAATTGATATGCCATGACGATGCCAGAGACAACGCCCATAGCAAAAGCCACAGCAAAAATTTTGATCCAATACTTGAAGAGATCTTTATAAATTGGATTTTGAGTACGTAACCATTTCCATTCAAGCAGGGCTAGAAAGCAGGCTAAACCTATCGAGGTGGCTGGAAATATAATATGAAAAGAAACGGTGAAAGCAAATTGAATTCTAGCCAGTTCTAGCGCAGTTAACCCGAGGCTCATAGGAACCTCCACTGCAAACCATAGCAAAGAGGGTTGAGAGAAACACAGCGTAGTGCAGTGTAATGACAAACTATAGATCGTTTCATAAAAACTACCTACTTTGAATAATTGCTTAGATTTTGCAGGACAATAAACTCAAGCTGTAGGTACAAAATGCCAATAATAAAAATATAACAGAACCAATCGTATTTGAAACTTCTGTTATATTTTATTTATATATTCTTGTAGCTACTTATCAGGATAAAATGAGATAAGAATAGATCAATATGAATAGATTTGGTCGCTAATGAAATGTTTGTAACCCAGAGTTTAAACAGTATTCCTGAAATTGTTGAAAATGAAATTTTTTCCGAAGTACTGCAAAAGAAGCTTGCGCAACACTATGTCAATTTAGAGGCAACATTACTTCGGGCTAAAGTCTTACGCGAGCTCTCAAAATCTAAAGTGCACTATATTGTTCAATCTGCAATTCAAGCACATCAGTACAATGTGGCGTATTTATTTTCTCCTTTTGTTCTTGCAAACCTGAACCAAAAGGTCATCTACCAGAGTCCAGCAACCAATGCTGTTTTGAATATTTTAAATCCATATTATCAGACAGGGAAAAGCCAAAATCTTAAAGTAGATGCTGCGCTAGAAGCGCTCAATTTGTATTTAGATTTGAGTTATCTAGAGTTTAATGCTGTCGATTTCTTTTATTATTCCTTACTCAAGGCACTTTCTAGAACAGATGTCTCCAATATCTATCTGATCACTGACTTAAAGCTGAATCGACAGAAGATAAAGGAACTTGAGCAATTTTTAAAAATTCAAATTCATATTATTCAAACTGATCCATATGACCAAATCACAGATTGTACTGAACTTAACATGCATAAGTTACTGTTTAAACGTAAAGATGAAACTTATATCGAAATATGTGAAAAATTTTCAAAACTAAACGCACAATTACTCTGCGCGAATGGAAGTTATAGTTTGGAACAGGCATCCCGACTGATTGAAGACATGTTTTATGCAGAACATATTTATGAAAAATTATCGGTTTATGCTGAATACATTCAGACTTGCTTACAGAAGGATGTCTCAGGTCTAAAGATAACGGCTTAACTGATGCTGTTAAAACTCTGTTCAGGCATCTAGCAAAAAACTGGGTGGTAAGAAGTAAATATTTGCGTTTGCTCAATGCACTACCACTTATTTAATCAGATACTTACGCTCAAATGAACAAATCTATCATCAAGGCGGGGCGTTTCGGCTGTGTGTCATGGTGTCGCTGGATTATTGGCTTTAAAAGATGAGCAAGGGCAACCGTCAATTACACATCATCAAATTACGGAATTTTCCAACGAAGAAGTATTTGTTAAGCACGGAAGTAAACTGATAACTGCCTAAACTCAAGAGGTTTTAAACAATTGTTTAAACCTAGTGACAGTATTTTTTAAATATCCTATTTGACATAAAACCATTTGAGATGCAATTATCCAAAATATTACTTTGCGCACAAAGTAATATTTTTGTAGAATAATGCTCTAATTATAGAAGTACAAATTATTGGATTTTTTTAAAATGAATCGTGCTATATATATTTTATTGAAAATAAAAAAATGGGGAACGCTAACTTTATGATGAAAGCCAATAAAGAAAAAGCTTCCAAGAATTAATAAATGCTTTGCCAGAATATGTTGATATTTTTTATGCGCTCAAAGTTAATCCGAACCTATCGGTTGTCAAATTAATTAAGTCTTACGGCGGCAACACAGAAGTATGTTTTAACGATGGCGACATGATCCTCGGCTCACTTTATCAGAACCAATTCAGTCGACTGATGAACAAGCCGGTTGCTTTCTAAACCCAATTATTGTCCTTTGACTATTCTACTTGGAACAAGTTGATTATTTGTTGGTGATAAATTTCGCTCAAAGTCCCAGTATTTAGGAAACAATGCAAAAGTAAGCGGGTACGAAGGTGGTCATCGCTTACATTTAGAAAACTTAAGTCACGAGATGATTTTGGATATCAAATCCTCTTTTGCAAATCATTGATAACTATTTTTATATTTAGGCTCTTTATATGAATGACATTTGGATTGCTCCCTCAATTCTAGCAGCAAATTTCGCCCGTTTAGGTGAAGAAGTGACGTCGGTATTAGATTCTGGTGCAGATATGATTCACCTTGATATTATGGACAATCACTATGTTCCCAACTTAACCATGGGGGCCCAAGTTTGTTCTGCACTTAGGTCTGAAGGAATTCAAGCACCGATAGATGTGCATCTGATGGCTTCACCAGTAGATTCCTTGATCGTTGATTTTGCAAAAGCGGGTGCAAACTATATCTCTATTCACCCTGATGCCACTATTCATTTAGATCGTTCAATTCATCTGATTAAAGACCTAGGATGCAAAGCTGGTTTGGTGTTCAACCCAGCAACTTCGCTTGATTCGTCTAAATATCTGATGGATAAAATTGATTTAATGCTCATTATGTCGGTAAATCCAGGATTTGGCGGACAAAAATTTATACCTGCTGTTCTTCCTAAAATTGCTGAGGCACGAAAGTTAATCGATTCAAGTGGTAGAAATATTCGTCTTGAAGTGGATGGTGGCGTGAATGCGAGTAATATCGCTGAAATTGCTAAATGGGGCGCAGATACATTCGTAGCTGGAACGGCGATCTTCAATACTTCTAATTATCAAGAAGCTATTTCAGAAATGAAAAATGCTGCGAATCATAATCGCATTAGCTAAATCCCCATCTATATAATTAGAGTCTCAAATGACAAACTTTGCACCGCTTAAAAATACTAACTTTATTAGAGCCTTACAAAAACAACCCTTAGATCGAACACCAATCTGGATGATGCGCCAAGCTGGGCGCTATCTTCCTGAATATCGAGCAGTACGTAAAATGGCAGGAAATTTCATTAATTTAATGAAAACACCTGACTATGCAACTGAAGTAACTTTGCAGCCTATTCGACGTTATGATTTAGATGCAGCGATTGTATTTTCTGATATTTTGACTATTCCTGATGCAATGGGCTTAGGTTTATATTTTGAAGAAAATCATGGGCCTAAATTCAAAAACCCTATACGTTCTGAACAAGCGATCAATAATTTAGAGATTCCTTCCCAAGAATCTTTATCTTACGTATATCAAACAGTCAGCCAATGCCGTCATGAGCTCAATGGTCAAGTTCCACTGATTGGTTTTTCTGGAAGTCCGTGGACATTGGCTTGTTATATGGTCGAGGGACAGGGTTCAAAAGATTTTATAATTATAAAAAGTATGCTTTATAGCAACCCGAAAATCTTACATCAATTACTAGAAAAAAATGCTCAAGCCGTTGTACAGCATCTTAAATGTCAGGTGGAGGCTGGTGCACAGGCCATCATGATTTTTGATACGTGGGGAGGGTTACTAAGTCGAGCTGCTTATCAAGAGTTTTCTCTCAGGTACATTACCTTTATTTTAGATAGTTTAAAAAAACAGTTAGGTGAGCATTCAGTTCCTTCAATTGTCTTTACAAAAGGAGGTGGTCAATGGCTTGAAGAAATGGCAGGATGTGGAGCTAATGCTTTAGGACTCGACTGGATGACTGATCTGGATTTAGCACGTCAGCGAGTGGGTTCTAAAATTGCCTTACAAGGTAATCTCGACCCCGCAGTATTACTTGCCCCTGATTCTGTCATTCAAAACGAAGTGAATAAAATCATGACATCTTTTTACGGAAAACAAAAAGATGATACAGGTTTTGTGTTTAACTTGGGGCATGGAATTTCGAAGGAAACAAACCCAGATTCGGTGTCCGTGTTAATTGAGGCTGTTCATCGTTTTTAATTTTTTCAGGACATAACAGATGAGTTCGATGCTAGATACATTTAATTTTGACAAAATGCTCTGTTTTACACTGTATTCGACGACGAATGCTATGATGCGAAACTACACCAAACCATTATCTGAACTTGGAATAACATATCCTCAACTTCTGGTGTTGGCTGCTCTTTGGAATCAAAATCACTTGTCATCTAGCGAACTGAGTGAGCAAACTTTGTTTGATCTTGGTTCACTCACCCCAATCATTAAACGACTTGAGAAATCAGGTTTTATTGTAGTAGCTGTAGATACACTTGATCGTCGTCGAAAATATATTTCATTAACCGAATCTGGTCAGAATTTAAAAGATCCTGTCGCAAAAATCTTCCAAGACACCAAGTGCAAACTCAATCTTGATGAAAATGAAGTGGATTCGACTTTAAAAGTCTGTGCAAAAATTAAATGTGAACTCAAGCTTTAGACATGTTAGCTATTAAATTGTAAATATAAAGTAGCTGAACCTGATCTATAACCTGAGTCTCAATACAGCCAAGTTTGATCCTGTATCAGCTACTTATTTAGATAAATCCCTTTCCTTTATTCATGTTCTTTACGAAGACTCAATGAAAGTTCATCCCAACGTTGTATCGCCGTGTCCATCGCTTGCATTTTAACATGACCAAAACCGCGTACATCTGCTGGTAATTGGGCGATTTGTTCAGCAACAGATAAGTCATAATTTTCAGGTGCAGAACTAATCGCGTTGACAAATGCGATATAACGATCACGCCACGCATGTTCTTTCTGACGTTCTTGCTGTAAAGCAAATGGATCAAGGAATGTTTCTCTAAGCCACTGTAATCGACCAAGAATCATCATTGGAATACGCATCCAATATCCGAAAGCACGTTTGCGTATAGCACTATGAGCACCCAAAGCAGGAGGAGCTAAGTGATAGGTTAAACGTAGACCTTGACCGAACTGGCTTTCAATCGTTTGTTTAAAGCTTTTTCCTGTGAGTAAGCGCGCAACTTCGTATTCATCTTTATAGGCCATGACTCGATATAGCTGTGTCGCAATGGTTCCAGCGAGTTCTTCGGGCAATACTTTGGCAGCTTGTTCCACAAGTGTTCGATACTGAGTTGCATAATCTTGATTCCAATACTCGACCAGACGCGCAGAACGATCTTCAACGAGTTCGGCCAACGTGGTTGGTTTACGCGTTGTTGGTATGGTTGCAATAATGCGTTTGGCTAAGTCAGGGTCATTCATCAGATGACAACCGATGCGAAAAGCTTCAAGGTTTTTTTCAGCAGCAGTGCCATTCAGATGGATTGCCTGCTCAATACTTTCACGCTTCAACGGAATCTGACCTGCTTGCCAAGCCATACCAAGTAATATCTGATTTGCAAAGATCGCATCACCCAGCACTTGTGTGGCAATTCGTGTTGCAGGTAAAGATGTGAGTTTTCCCTGTGTGGTTCGACCACGAAGTCGATGAATCAAATCTGTAATTGGGGCATACCAATCACGAGACCCAAGGAAATCAGAAGTAGGGGAACCATCTTCATTGACGATGACAACAGCATCAGTTTTTAAGCGAGACAGTGCTGCATTGCTGCCTGCAACAATCGCATCTGCACCGATTAATAAATCACATTGACCCGCAGGGATTTTGGTTGCAGAGATTTGCTCATCTTCTGTCGCAAGTTGTATGTAGGAATAAACCGTGCCCCCTTTTTGGGCCAGTCCAGCCATATCCATGATACGTGCCGCTTTACCTTCCAAATGAGCCGCCATTCCCAATAAAGCACCTGCTGTAACCACACCTGTACCACCCACACCACCGACCATAATACGGATGGGTTGTTGGTCAAGTTCAGGAAGGATTGGTTTTTCTGGCCAGCCAGCTTCTATACCTTTAAATATTTCTGGACGTTTCATATCGCGGGTATGCACCGTCACAAAACTTGGACAGAAACCTTCGACACAAGAAAAGTCTTTGTTACAACTGCTTTGATTGATTTGACGTTTCGTTCCTAACGCTGTTTCAACAGGTTCGATAGATAAACAGTTGGACTTTTTAGAACAGTCCCCGCAACCTTCACAAATCTCACTATTGATAAAAACTCGCTCTGCAACATCGGG
Organism: Acinetobacter sp. AM; assembly: GCF_003105055.1. NCBI lineage: Bacteria > Pseudomonadati > Pseudomonadota > Gammaproteobacteria > Moraxellales > Moraxellaceae > Acinetobacter > Acinetobacter sp. AM. Next base: position 24,882 of record NZ_QETG01000030.1, read on the forward strand.
ATAAGCATTGCGTTTACGACGACGACGTTTTTCACTGGCACAGGTTTGAACATAAATTAATGCTGTAACCCCAGAAATCTCACGTAATTTGCGCTGAACATCATCTAGTTCATTTCTGTGGTAAATCTCGACGTGAGACGCAATACCTTCTTCGGCATGAATCAACTCTGGTTCATCCGTGACGATGACTTGTTTTGTGATGCCTTCAGCATCCAATTGTCGTGTTAACTGTGCCACGCTAAGATGACCATCGACATGCTGTCCACCCGTCATGGCAACGGCATCATTGTAGAGAATTTTGTAGGTTATATTGAGTTTTGCAGCAATCGCTTGGCGGATGGCCAGATAACCTGAATGGAAATAAGTTCCATCGCCTAGATTGGCAAAAATATGCTTTTCATTGGTGAAATGAGAAGCGCCAGCCCAACTCACGCCTTCACCACCCATTTGCGAGAACGTTTCTGTACCACGATCCAGTGAGACCGCAATAAAATGACAACCGATGCCACCTAATGCTCGACTACCTTCGGGTAAGGCAGTGGATGAATTGTGAGGGCAGCCGCTACAAAAGAAAGGTTTGCGTTCTGCAATATCCAGAACACGCCGTGACTCGTACTCTGCTTTTTCTAACAATTCAACTTTATTTTGAATTTGTGTTTTTAAACTTTCAGGAAGATCTAATTTTAAGAATCGAGCGGCCAACATTTTTGCAATCGGTTCAGGTTGGAACTCATAGTGACCAATCAAAGGCGCTTCATCAATCGATGTACTCCATTCGCCTTTGCCATCACAAGCTTTACCGATGACACGAGGGCGTTTGCCATCTGGCAGCGCATAGAGTTCATCTTTTATTTGTGCTTCAAGAATCGGGCGTTTTTCTTCTACAACAATCAGTTCTTCTAAACCTTCGGCAAATTCACGAAGACCTTGCGGCTCTAAGGGCCAAATTAAAGCCACTTGATACACTCTCAGACCAAGCTGTTGGGCTGTTTCGCCTTCAATTCCGAGAATACGTAAGGCTTCAATCGTATCTAAATAACCTTTACCACTGGCTGCAATACCAATACGCGCATCAGCACAATGCCATGTCACCTGATTCAGTTCATTTTCGCGCGCATAAGCCAATACAGCGGGTAAGCGATATTTATACAGACGTTCTTCTTGTTGAATCCCGTGATCTGGCCAACGAATATTGACACCATCTTCAGGCATTTGAACATTTTTGGGTAAAACAGGAGTGACTCGATCTAAATCCACATGAACAGAAGCAGAGGTTTCAACGATTTCACTGACTAACTTCATCGACGTCCATACACCAGAAAAACGTGACATTGCGACCGCATGTACACCTAAATCAAGAATTTGTTGTATGGAAGTCGGGTAAAAAATTGGAATGCCGCAACCGATCATGACATGTTCTGACTGGTGTGGAATACTCGAAGATTTACAAGAATGGTCATCACCAAAGAAGGCAACCACGCCACCTAACTCTGATGTTCCTGCAAGATTAGCATGACGCAGAACATCTCCTGAACGATCTACACCCGGACCTTTGCCATACCACCAAGCGGTCACACCATCGTATTTACCTTGACCTGCAAGGTTGGCTTGTTGGGTACCCCAAATTGCAGTAGCAGCGAGATCTTCATTTACGCCAGGTTGAAAAACCACATGATGGTCTTTGAGTATGCCTTCAACTTGCCAGAGAAAATTATCATAATTTCCGACAGGGGAACCACGATAACCAGAAATAAAACCAGCAGTATGATAACCGTTTAAAGTATCTCGCCGTGTTTGCGCAAGGGGTAAACGCACCATGGCCTGGATACCTGTCATGTAAGCAGTACCGTCATCACTTAAATATTTATCTTCAAGTGATACATCCTTGGTTGGAATTTTATGTGGAGTAAATTTTGTCGCGATATTCATTTATTTCTCCTTGGAATTTTGTAGTTCGAGCTACTTTCTTTTCTCAACATCCCGTTGAATATTTGGAGTAAATGACATACTAGAAAAAAGATTGATCAGTTCATTTAGGACAATAAAAACTGCTCAATGTATGTACATTAATGTCATTGTGATTGATCCAGACTGGTGCAACAATGCGTAATTAAGAAAAACATATTTACGTTATGCGCAAAAATCTTGATGGTGGATTACTCCATGCAATGCATGCTTTCCTAAAAGTCATTGATAGTGGAAGCTTTACCGCTGCCGCAGAGCAGATGGAACTGACAACAGCGCAAGTGTCCCGACTTATTAGTGAATTAGAAGGGCGTTTAGAAACAAAATTACTACAACGAACCACGAGACAGCACGCGTTGACCGATATTGGTGCAACTTATGCAGAGCAATGCCGTCAAGTGCTGGCAATGGTAGAAGAAGCTGAAGCGCAGGCGATGGGAATGGCGACCAAACCACAAGGGAAGTTACGTGTTTTGAGTATGGCAAGTTTTGGGCATCATTATGTGTCTCCAATGATGGCCGAGTTCTGTCAAACCTACCCAGAGCTTACAGTTGAGTACCGTACTTCGCAGAATGTCCCCGACCTTTTAGGTAAGGGAATTGATGTAAGTTTATATCTTACGGAATCTTTGGCTGACTCAAGATTTATGGCGCGTCAAATTGGGACAATATTTTCATTACTTTGTGCATCACCAACCTATTTAGAAAAATATGGTGAACCAAAATCATTAGATGATTTACAAAAACACGCATGTTTAAGATTGGTGAACCCATCTATTACACCGCAATGGCATCTCGTCAGTGAAAAGAGTTGTTCCTATCAAGTTGATATTACAGGGCCATTGATTGCAGATACACCAGAACTCTTACTGGACATGGTTCAACAAGATATGGGCATCGCATTGCTTCCAACCTTTACGGTGATTGAGGCGATACGTACTGGCAGATTACGTCGCATTTTAGCGGATTGGAGATCACCTGATATTGGTGTTTATACCTTACTACCATCGCGTCATTTTATTGATGCTAAAACAAGAACATGGTTAACGTGGGTTGAGCAGCATATTTCGCCTAAAATTCAGAGTGATACAAACTATTTTTTATGATCCTAATTTACGATTAAGCTCATTAAGGAAAGCATTAAATAAAAAGTAGATTTACCACAAACCACAGTCATAAATAAGATGCCGGTAAAGATTGCTGCGTGCGTAGATTACGACATAACCAATATTATGTTCATTCACGTACTCGGCACCGTGAATATAAATATACTAGGATTCACAAGGCTGAGCTGTTTTTGAGCTATTTATCAAATGAGCACAACCTCTAGTCATTTAGAAAAAATGATGGGCTTTTTCTAAATGACTAGCATCAATTCAAGCTTGACGAAACAGTGTCTATAAAATCGTTTGCTGTTTATCCAGTATTCATTTAGCTTCTTGTGAGACATTTAAGCCTGTTTGACCAAACAATTGATCATTCATATTTATCTCCGATCTTATTCAGAAATTTTTAAGATGACTTTACCTTTTGCTCGTCCAGTATTTACATATTGGAAAGCATCTTTAATTTCACTAAATTCATAAGTCTTATCGACTACCGGTTTAATTTTTCCAGCTTCGACCAATTGGGAAATTTTTGAGAGCTGCTGACCATTCGGCTGCATAAACAAAAATGAGTAGGTGATGCCTCTTTTTTTTGCTTTATTGCGAATTGACCAACTTAAAAGCGGGATAACACATTTCAATAACCAGTTGACTTTGATTGCCTCAGCAAAAGCACGATCAGGCGGACCAGAAATACTGATAAGTCGTCCACCACGTTTAAGAATATTCAGAGACTTCTCTAAAGTTTTTCCACCTTGCGTATCTAAAACTACATCATAGTCTTTAAGTTCTTGCTCAAAATCTGTCGTTTTATAGTCAACAATGATGTCGGCGCCTAGCTCTCTAACCCAACGAGCATTTTTACCACTTGTCGTTGTAGCAACAGTTGCACCTAGATGTTTAGCAAGCTGAATCGCAATTGAACCCACACCACCTGATCCCGCATGAATCAATACTTTTTGTCCTGCTTGAACTTTCGCAATTTCGACCAAAGCTTGCCATGCCGTCAACGAAACAAGCGGGAGAGAAGCCGCCAGTTCCATAGAAATATTTTGGGGTTTAAGTGCCAGTGAAGACTGTTGAGCCACTGTATATTCAGCAAAAGCGCCGTTTAAATCTGTCTTGGCATAGACTTCATCTCCAGCTTTAAACTGAGTAACGTTCGAGCCTACTTCTACGACTGTCCCTGCAAAATCATTACCTAAGATAAAAGGAAATTGAACGGGCAGAATTGCCTTAAATTCACCTTCTAAAACTCTTAAGTCGAGAGGGTTAATGCTGGCTGCATGAACTTTAACAAGCACAGCGTCTGCTGTCAGTGGTGGTTGAGATTGTTCATTGAGCTGTACGTCATCAATGTTGCCATAACGGCTAATGTAGGCTGCTTTCATTTGAAACCTCTATTTCTCGAAATTATTTTTAAAGTTTTATAGGCTTGGGTTTGTTCTAAACTTTCAAGCTGCGGTGAATTAATTTGTCAAAGATCTTTGCAGGTGCAAATCGTCTTAACGCTTTTAAGTTTTTTGCAGTTTTTCCTGCTGTGTAGCGTGGTACGACCTGTTGGCTTTGAATGACGGCTAAAATTGTATTGGCAACCACACTTGGGTCATCTGACTTATTAATTGAATGAATCATTTGTTTATGTAGCTTTTCACGCGTTTGATCGTAAAAAGAAATTTTATTGTCTGCTTCGAGTAAGTTTACTCCCAAAGACGTATTGGTGTAAGCAGGTTCAATAAGTGACACACGAATGCCTTGAGATCTTAATTCGTGATCTAAAGATTCAGAGTAACCTTCAAGTGCATGTTTTGATGCAGAGTAAAGTGCGCCAAAAGGCAGAGGTAAAAGCCCAAGAATTGAACTGATATTTAAGATCAATCCTGATTTTTTCTGGCGCATATGTGGAATCACTGCACGAGTCATTCGAACGGCACCGAAAAAGTTAGTATCAAAAATAGCCTGCGCTTGTTGCATTGAACTTTCTTCGGCACCAGCAGGTGCTATTGCAAACCCAGCATTATTAATTAAGACATCAATTCGACCTTCATTTGCAATTACTTTTTCAATGGCCTGCGTTACCGACTCGTCTTGGTTCACATCTAACTCAATAAGATGAAATTTATAGTTTGATGAATTTTTTGCTTGCCGGCTTGTGCCATAAACAATAAATCCTGCCTCATGTAAAAGGTCTGCGGTTGCTAAACCAATACCAGACGATGCACCTGTAATGAGAACCACTTTGCTGGTCATATCATGTTCCTTACTTAAACTTTGCCGCCTGAACGAGTGAATTCCGGCTTGATTTTTTCATCATAATCTAAAAATAAAATAGTTACTACTAAAAAGATAGTGACAAATAAATAATGTGGTCGTATAGTAAGTATTAAATGAGTAGTAACTGTGAAGGGCGTCGCTAATCTCAATAGATTGCTCATCGAAACAGTTAAATCAGTTGAATGAATAGTATTAGGATCAAAACAAATGAAATTTCTATTAAATACAATTGCTATGAGTTTGACGGCGATATCTATTTTTAGTGCTCCCTTAACTCAGGCAGAGGTTGTGCCATCGGTTTCTTTTAATGAACCATCAACTCAGGCACATAAAGTGTCATCAAGTGCTGTTAGCAATCCGCAAGCAGGGCAACACGCCGAGCAAGATACAAATTGGAAGAATGTACCAACTCAATTTATTAGTGCAGGTGGCGTTAACTTCGCTTACCGAGAATATGGTCAACAAAACGGTGGAACACCTATCATTTTCTTAAATCATTTAGCTGCTGTACTAGATAACTGGGATCCACGAATTATTGATGGAATTGCGGCTAAACATCATGTTGTTGTATTTGATAATCGCGGTGTTGGTGCTTCGACTGGTGAACCAGCAAAGTCAATTGAACAAATGGCAGATGATGCGATTACTTTCATTCAAGCAAAAGGCTTTAAGCAGGTTGATTTATTTGGCTTTTCGATGGGCGGCATGATTTCACAAGAGATTGCATTAAAACAGCCGAATTTGGTTCGAAAAATGATTTTATCGGGAACTGGCCCTGCGGGCGGTACTGGAATTAGTACCGTAGGGCGAATTTCAAATTGGGATTTAGTTCGTGGAATGGTGACTGGTCAAGACCCTAAGGTTTATCTATTTTTCACTCGTACAGAAAATGGTAAAGCTTCTGCAAAAGCCTTTATTCAACGTATTAATGAACGTACTGAAAACCGAGATAAAGAAATCACCATTTCTGCCTATCGTGCCCAGCTCAAAGCATTAAAAAAATGGGGAAGTAAAAAACCTGCTGACCTTTCTGTGATTCAACAACCTGTTCTTGTTGCCAATGGTGATCATGACCGAATGGTGCCAACAGTAAATACTTATGATTTAGCAAAGCGCTTACCTAATAGTTCACTTGTTATCTATCCAGATGCAGGTCATGGGGGAATATTTCAGTTTCATGATGATTTCGTAAAACAATCACTTACGTTTTTAGCTAAATAAAAATTAGCTTAATCAGAAACTTAAATTCAGGATAAAGACAATGACTACTATTACTCACCAAACAGCCGAGACCCAATTCATTGAAGTAGATGGAGCAAATTTTGCCTATCGTCGATGGGGTAATACAAATACAGAGCAACCACCGCTATTTTTTCTTCAGCATTTCCGAGGTGGTTTAGACAATTGGGATCCACTGATTACTGATGGTTTAGCGCAAGGACGTGAAGTCATTTTGTTTAACGGTCGCGGCGTTGCTTCATCTACTGGCCAGCCCCGTACTCGCATTGAAGATATGGCAGACGACGCGGCAGCAGTCATTCGTGCATTAGGCTTAAAGCAGGTTGACCTATTAGGCTTTTCACTGGGCGGGTTTCAGGCACAAGATTTAGTACGTCGCCATCCTGAACTCGTCAGAAAACTCATGCTTTTAGGTACGGGACCAAGAGGCGGTAAACCACGTGGAGATGATCCAGAAGTCGCTGCTTTGGTATTGAAGCATGCAACAACTGCTGTGCCTTCTGAAGAAAACTTCCTCTTTTTATTTTTTGGCCGATCTGAAGCTGCTATTCAGGCAGGTCATGAATTTTGGCAACGTCGCCATGAGCGTAAAAACCAAGATCCAGCAAGTTCAGTTGAAGTCATGCAGGCACAAATAGAAGCCAATATGCATTTTTTACCTAAACTTGATGAACAAGATCCTTTTGCACATTTACGTGAGATTAAACAACCTACTTTCATTTTAAATGGTGTCGATGATGTGATGATTCCAACCATCAATGCATATCACATGGCACTTAACATTCCAAACGCTCAGCTATTTATTTATCCCGATGCAGGACATGGTGCCCAATTTCAGTACCCTGAACGCTTCGTAAAACATGCAATACAGTTTTTAGATGAATAATGCCCATGAGTTCGGTCCATTCAATTTGATGAATCAAGAAGATAAAAATGATGAAATTTAAATTATTGCTGTGGATGCTGACCAAGCTCATGCAGCGTGCTGTAAAAAAGAACCCGAAATGCGCAGCTTATGTGAAAGATAAAAATGTCATCTTTCAGATTCAAACAGCAAGTGGTGAAGGCCGCTATTTCGAAGTAAAAAACGGCAAGATTAACTCTCATTCAGGGCTAACCAAGTCACCAAGTTTTACCTTTACGTTTAAAACGGGTAGCAAAGGGTTTGCCGTGTTGTCAGCGAAAGACAGTGTAAACACTTTTTTAACTGCACTTAAAACACAAGACCTTGTCATTACCGGAAATTTTGTGGATGTGATGTGGTTTCAAAGTTTAGTGGACTTTATTCAACCCCATTCAAAACCCTCTTTAACTGTGTGAGATAAGCCATGACTCATCTGCAATTAAAAACGAATCTTTTGAATCAGCCTTTAACTTTACCGAATGGTGTCATCATTCCAAACCGGTTAGCGAAGGCTGCAACCAGTGAAACTTTAGCCAGCTATTCAAATAATCCAAACGAAAAACATGTTCGGCTATATCAGCGTTGGGCCGCATCAGGGATTGGGATGATCATAACTGGCAACATTATGATTGACCGCAAAGCTTTAGGTGAGGCTGGTAATGTGGTGGTTGAGGATGAGCGTGATTTTGCAATTTTACAGAAATGGGCAAAAACCGTGACCGAACAAGGTTCTCAATTGTGGGCACAGTTAAATCATCCAGGAAAACAATCACCGAAAGGATTAAATGTACGGAATATTTCTGCATCGGCAGTGCCATTTGGCGCAGAAATGCAGTCTTTATTTGCAACACCTGATGAAGCAACACACGAAGAGATTTTAGAAATTATTCAGCGTTTTGGTCGTAGCGCTGCGATATGTAAAAAGGCTGGATTTAGTGGAGTTGAGATTCACGCTGCGCATGGTTATCTAATTAACCAGTTTTTGTCACCTTTGCACAATTTAAGAAATGACGAGTGGGGTGGTACACCAGAAAAACGTCGCCGTTTCTTAATGGAAGTTTATGCAGAGATCCGAAAACAAGTCGGTAAAGAGTTTCCTATTGCGATTAAGCTTAACTCAGCAGACTTTCAAAAAGGTGGGTTTACCGAGCAAGATTCTTTAGAAACAATTCAGGCATTAGCGAATGCAGGCATTGACCTGATTGAAATATCGGGTGGTACTTACGAATCTGGTGTAGCCAAAGCGCCACAAAAAGCATCGACAATCGCACGCGAAGCTTTCTTTATTGATTTCGCAGAAAAAGTGAGAACACTCGTAAAAACGCCATTGATGGTAACAGGTGGATTCCGAACTGTAGAAGGTATGGATCAAGCTTTGCAGTCACATGCATGTGATGTCATTGGAATTGCAAGACTTATGGCAATTGAACCTGATGTACCCAAATCTTTACTGGCAGGAAAAAATGGTTTTCAGTCAGTGCAACCCATCAAAACTGGCATCAAAAAAATTGATAGTCTGGGGATTATGGAAGTACTTTGGTATACCCAACAACTCAAACGGATTGGGAAAGGTAAAGAGCCGAAACCTAAGGAAAGTGGGTTATGGGCATTTATTAAATCGGTTTTACTCAGTGGTTGGGGAACATATGCCACCCAACGTAGCCGAGCAAAATAACTAATTTATTTTAAATAGAATCAATAAAAAGCACTCCAATAGAGTGCTTTTTTTAATTTAAATTATTCGCTATTTTTGACTAATCGGGCGAGTACCAATTTCGGCGCCAGTCACTTGATCAATCACGATAGGTTTAATTTCAGTCCCTTGTTCAGCATCAAGGAATATAGGCATTTTTTCAGGATTTTCAAACGGTTTATGCTTCCGTCCCCAAGCTCCAATCACAAACAAAACTGGTAGAAAATCTTGACCTGCTTGAGTGAGTACATATTCTTCGCGTGGCGGATGTTCTGAATATTGTCGCTTTTCAAGTAATCCTTCATCGACTAAAACAGATAAACGTTTAGTGAGCATTGTGGGAGCAATACCTAAACTTTTACGGAATTGATCAAAACGAGTGAAACCAGCATGGGCATCACGTAAAATTAACATGCTCCATGCATCGCCTAGCACTGAAAGACTTCTTGCAATGGGACAGACTTCAAGATTGGTATTTTTACTCATAAGAAATTAATAAACTTGAATGTAACTACTAAAACAATAGTAACATGGTTTTATATTCTTAACTATGATAATTACCCTATATAAAAGACAAGTGAACTGCGAATTAAAACCGAAAGGTGGCTCTTAACCACCTTCAAGTTTTTAATCCAATATTTTCTATAAATTCTTTTCAAAAAATGCTGCTAATTTATCGAATGGAATTAAATTCACACGATCATATAAATCAACATGACCTGCACCTTTAACGTAATACAGTTCTTTAGGTTGCCCAGCCAGTTTATAAGCCTCTTCACTAAACTCTTTTGAATGCGCCTGATCACCAGTAATAAACAGCATCGGGCGAGGTGAAATGGTCTCTATGTCATTAAATGGATAGAAGTTCATAAACTTGATGTTACTGCTAAGTGTTGGGTGTGTGGTTGTTTTAGGATCAGCACCTTTAGCTGTAAATTCCCCACGTGGAGTACGATAGAAGTCATAAAACTCACGTTGAATTGGATGAGTATCCTGAGTTAATTCATGCACCGTTCCACTGGTATATTCAGTTTTTCCACCTGTAAACTCCACATAACGTTGCTGAGCAGCAGACGCAATGATCTGTTTTCGCTGTTCTAAACTCTGAGAATGATTCAGTGCATTACGGTTTGCCGCACCCATGTCGTACATACTCACAGTCGCAATCGCTTTCATGCGCGGATCAATTTTTGCGGCACTAATGACAAAACTACCACTACCACAAATTCCTAAAGCACCTATACGTTCACGGTCAATAAAATCACGGGTGCCTAGATAATCAACCGCTGCATTAAAGGCTTCACTATACATGTCAGGAGAAACCACATTGCGGGGCTGTCCTTCACTTTCACCCCAGAATGGCAAGTCAATCGCTAAGGTGATAAACCCCTGTTCTGCCAACTTTTGCGCATACAGCATGGAACTTTGTTCCTTGACGGCACCCATGGGATGACCAATTACAATTGCAGGTGATTTTGTCCATTTTTTAAGGTCTTTAGGGATCACCAAATTACCTACTACTGCCATATTGTATTGGTTTTTAAAAGTCACTTTCTGGATATTGACTTGACTGCTTTGATAAAAATTATCTGCATTATTTGACATATCTGCTGCCATCACTGTGGTAGAGGAGAATAAACCTACTGTTGCTGCCGTAATGACCGCTAAAACAGATTTACGAAATTTTTGGTTGTACTGAATGACTGACATAGCAATCTCACTTATTCATCATTGGGAAGTTATTTCACTTGGCGAATCACAACGGTGAATTCCGACTGACTCACAAACTCTTTTGGCAGGTCTTCCATTTTTCCTAGAAAAATAAGCCCATTGGCATAACCGACATCAGAATCTTTATAGAAAATTGCTAAATTTCCCCAAGGCGCGTAATAGCTAAGGTCACCTGTTTTTCCCGCATAACCTTTGGATGCGGATTGGGTTGAGAGTTTATGGGGTAAAGTGGCTATTTTTTCTGAGGATGCATAATCGCTAAGCTTCAATGAAAGCGGCAGTTGTTTAATAAAATCCTGAGTGCTTGGTGATGAATCTAAGGTTGCAAAAATAGGCTGTTCTGAGCCTTCAACCTCAATTTGAATTTTCATTTTTGAAACTCTTGTCACAGTTGGATGATGGTCGAGGTTAGGTTTAGCGGTAGTGGTTAAGGCAAAGCAGCTCAAAAGAATTACAAGCACAATCGAACAGCCAACAAAAGCATAGGAATATTGAGTTTTATTCATGATTAATATGCCCTTAAATTCATTGATGCAGATGCCTATTTCCTGTCCACATTCCCAACCGACCATTGTATAAACCAGTTAAAACCATGTGTTGAAAACAGTTTAGGTGGTTTTATTTAGAATGATTAGACTAAAAAATCAGCATGGACTTATTAGTGGTATTCATTAATCATGCATTAAATTGACTTATTTCGCGTTATACTGGATGAGGTAGCAATAAATATAAAAGCTGATTTTTATGATCACCAAAGAAAATTACAACGATCTCTATGCCTTTCTGATGGTGACGCGAGAGGGAAGTTTTACTAAAGCCGCTGGAAAACTTGGTGTTTCGCAATCTGCACTCAGCCATACCATTCGGGGGCTAGAAGAAAGGCTAGGTATGCTGTTACTCACGAGAACCACAAGAAGCGTCTCACCAACAGAAGCTGGAGAACGTTTAAGGCAAACCATTAGTGCCAGTTTCGATCATATCGACAATGAGCTTTCCTTGTTAAGTAAGTTAAGGGATACACCCGCAGGCACCGTCAGGATTAATGCTAGTAGCCATGCCATCCGACAAATTTTGCTGCCAAAACTCCAACAGCTAACCCAGCGTTATCCTGACATTAATATCGAATTAACGGCAAACAGTGGCATGGTGGATATTGTGGCTGAACGCTTTGATGCGGGTGTCCGTTTTGGTAGCCGCGTCGCAGAGGGCATGATTGCTGTTCGGATCGGTAATGATGTCAAAATGGCTGTGGTAGCAACACCTGAATATTTTGCAAAACATGGTCAGCCTCAATCGCCACAGGAGTTGACCCAACACTCCTGTATTGGTTTCCGACTCACCACACAAGGCGGCATCTATGCTTGGGAGTTTGAAAAAGATGGACTGGAAATAAAGATGAAGATTAATGGGCAATGGGTCTTTAATGAATCCTATCACAGTGCCGATGCTGTACGGTTGGGACTGGGAATTGCCTATATTCCAGAAGATATGGTTGAAGATGACTTGCGTAGTGGACGACTGGTCAAGGTACTGGATGATTACAGCATCCAGTTTTCGGGTTACCATTTATACTATCCACATCGGAGACAACAATCCCCAGCTTTAAGACTGGTTATTGATACTTTACGTTTAACAGATACCGCCGTGTAAATGAGGCAAATAGGGCACTCATCCCCAATACAACTGCACTTAAAATAAAGGTTGCCTGATAGCCTTGCCAGTCGAAAAGTAAACCGCCCGCAGTTGCTCCTAAGGTAATTGCCAATTGAATAATAGCGACCATGAGACCACCACCAGTCTCCGCTTCATGAGGCAGGGAACGGGTGAGCCAAGTATTCCATGCCACAGGTGCGGATGTTCCGATTAAACCCCACAAAGCCATCAACACTGCAATCATCCAGACATGATGCCCAAATAAGATAAATCCACCTGCTAGAAATGCCATTGTGAGTGGAATCAAGATTAAATAACGATACAAATGTTTATGTAAGATGTGACTGATAATAAAAGTACCGAGAAAACCTGCAATGCCTAAAATCAATAACAGCATAGAAAGCTGGTTTGCATCCACCAAAGTCACTTTTTCTAAAAAGGGGCGTAAATAAGTAAACAGTGCAAACTGCCCCATAAACAAGAACAAGATAGCGAACATACCTAAACAGATCACAGGCCGTTTTAATAACAGGAATACATTGCCACTCATTTGTTGAGTCTTGACTGGAGGTAGTGAGGGCATGGTTTTAACTTGCCAAAGTAATGCAATGATGGCGATGGGAACAATACAAAAGAAAGCCCCACGCCAACCAATGACTGAACCTAAAAAACTCCCTAAAGGTGCAGCAATAGTAGTGGCTAAGGCATTGCCGCCATTTAAAAGTCCCAATGCTTTTGGTATATCATTGAATGATACCAATCGCATTACAATGGCTGTGGACATTGACCAAAAACCGCCTATGACGATTCCTAGAATTGCCCGTCCTAACATGAATACAAGAGCATTATGGGCAAAAGTAATAATGATGCCTGAAAGTATCATCAATAGCGTTAGCCCAAGCATCACGGAACGTCTATCCCAGTTTCTAGTGAGTTTACTTATCATCAAACTGGTAATAACAGCAAAAATCCCTGAGATTGCAATTGCCTGTCCAACCTGACCCTCTGTCATCTTGAGGTCAAGTGCAATTGGTGTAAGTAAGCTCACAGGCATAAATTCAGATGCGATCAGCACAGCGCAACATAGAGACATCACCACAACCGCGCTCCATGTAGCCGTATTCACCGTTATATCTGTTGAAGAGTTGTGTTCGATAGGAGAAGACATATACAAACCTGCTTTAAAAATAAAGCATTTCTAAATTGAATTTGGAATGGGGGATAAACTAACAAATTAGAAAAGTATGAGTTAGAGGGCTTTGTTGAATAGAGTTATGAATGAAATGCATGAATAACTTGTTAATATAAAAATATCTTCTAGCATGAAATATTGAAAATGATTGCTGATAACAACATTATTTAGTGAAGTTCCCTAGAAATACACAATGCGGAACTTTAGTTTTTAAAACTTTAATTCATGATCTAAAAATAGATATTCAATAAGTATTTAAGATTATCCTTAAATATGTAATTAAATGAAAAACAATAATTATTTAAATATTTTCTAGCCATTTTCACATTGACACCTTAAATATTGAAGATTAACATTTGCGTGCTGGCCACATTGCCAGTCGGTTGTCGCAGACCGCAATGAAAGACCGTATCAGAGTTATTCCTTCTGAGGGATAGTTTTGTGCGTGAACTCCTCGTTCCCTCCCGTTGCGGTAGGACGGGAGAGGGACACCTTCGGGTGTGCTGGTTAAGTCTTTCTCCAGTCTGCGAACCCTCTTTCGTTCTGCCACCATAAATCTCTTATGCTCTGGCAGAACTCCATATATAAAGGAGTTGGCTTTGCACATTCATATTTTTTTGGCAACCAT